>JAZSNZ010000338.1:0-2313 GCA_045536645.1 Acutalibacteraceae bacterium | reverse complement strand
GTAAGATACCAGTATTCATCGAAATCCGCATCTCTGATGTCGTGTTCTGTGTATTCGTCAAGGTTGATGACAACGTCTTTCTTCTCCTCGCAGTAAGCATCAAGAGACCATTTGCAGTCGCCCTTTATCCATACGATGTAGTCTTCTTCTGTGCCCTCTTCGTGGGTTATCCATTTTGAGTCTGCAGAAGGCATTATTGCAGCCATCATAAGTGCTGCTTTCTTTGTACCCTTTACATGAATCTCATAGTTACAATAATTAGCCATATAACTGACTCCTTTTACAATAAGGGTGCAGCAAAAAACTGCACCCTTAAATATTTTAGCTTTCCTTGATAAGTGCCTTGTACATTCTGATGTATGCGTTTGCACTCTTGCCCCAGCTGTTGTCAGCTTCCATTGCGCGCTTGACAAGGATAGGCCAGCCTTCCTTGTTTGCATAGCCTGCAAGGGCACGCTCCATAGCATAGCGCATATCGCCTGCATCATAGCTCTTGAAGGTAAAGCCGTTGCCTTCGCCGTCGCCGCTGTCGATTATAGAGTCTTTGAGGCCGCCTGTTTCACGGACAATGGGAATAGAGCCGTAACGCAGGGCGATCATCTGGGAAAGACCGCAGGGCTCGCTCTTTGAGGGCATAAGGAATATATCAGAAGCTGCATAGATTTTTCTCGAAAGCTCGGGAAGGAATCCGAAGCATGCACAAAGCTTGCCCTTGTGCTTCTCCTGCATTTCCTTGAAGAAGGATTCATACTCCCAGTCGCCTGAACCGAGAATTACAAACTGCACATCATTGTAGGTCAGGAAATCGTCAAGCATTGCCTTAATGAGGTCAAGACCCTTGTGTCCTACCATTCTCGTTACCATGCCGATCATGGGAACGTCAGCACGCTCGGGCAGATACAGTCTGCGCTGAAGCTCCAGCTTGTTTTCTGCCTTGCCCTCTGAGACTGTCTCTATTGAGTAATTCTTGTACAGATGCGGATCGGTCTCGGGATCGTAGTTCTCTGTATCTATACCGTTGAGTATGCCGCACAGCTTCCATGAACGCTCACGCAGTATGGGATCGAGCTCATGGGAGAACCACGGGTCGAGTATCTCCTGTGCGTAGGTGGGGCTGACGGTGGTGACCTTATGAGCGGTCTCGATAGCACCCTTCATGATATTTACGCAGTCATCATATTCGACGATGTGTATCTTATCCTTGGGGATACCCAGAACATCCTCGCATATCTCCTTGCCGTACTTGCCCTGATACTGGATATTGTGAATGGTAAATACTGTCTTGATGCCTCTGTACCAGTCGTTATTTGCATAGTACAGATCATAGTAGACGGGAACAAGTCCTGCCTGCCAGTCATTTGCATTTATAACATCGGGCTTGAAATCGAGGTAGGGCAGCATTTCAAGAACTGCTCGGGAGAAGAACGCAAAGCGCTCTGCATCGTCATAATGACCGTAAAGGCCCTTGCGCTTGAAATAGTACTGATTGTCAAGCAGATAATAGATTACTCCGCCTGCCTTTGCCTCAAAGACGCCGCAGTACTGTCTGCGCCATGAAACGGGAACAGACAGGCTTGTGACGAACTTCATGTTTTCACGAAGCTCCTGGGGAACGCTCTCATAAAGAGGAAGCGCGATACGACAGCCAACAAGGCGCTGTCTCATAGCCTGAGGAAGGCTGCCTGCTACGTCTGCAAGTCCGCCGGACGCTGCAAAAGGCAGTGCTTCACTGGCAACATATAAAACTTTCATAGAGTTTATCCTCCTTATCAGACCAAGTTGCCCTTGCCGATATATACAGGATAGCTTTCACAGCCCATGAAGGAGCGTCCGCTTCTGACAATTACGTCCTTATCGGCAATTACATAGTTCATTACGGTGTTGTCGCCGATCTCGGTGTTCTGCATGATAATGCAGTTGGAGACCTTTGCACCCTTGCCTATCTTTACGCCTCTGAAAAGCACGCAGTTTGTTACCTCGCCCTCGATGATGCAGCCGTCTGCTACCATGGAGTTCTTTACCGATGAGGTAAGACCGTAACGTGCAGGCATTTCATCACGAACCTTAGTATAAATAGGACGCATGGGATCGAAGAGGTCGCGTCTTACATCACGCTTCATAAGATCCATGGTGGTTGCAAAGTAAGACTGTACGGATGAAAGGACACCTGCATAACCCTCATGCTTGAATCCGCAGATCTTGTAATTCTCAACACCGCTCTGGAGAACGTCTCTGATGAAGCTGTTCTTGTTCTTTGCAAAAGCTTCTTCAACTGTTCTCATAAGGAACTCACGTTTGAGCACATAAATGCCC
>JAZSNZ010000038.1:0-2951 GCA_045536645.1 Acutalibacteraceae bacterium | reverse complement strand
ACATCGCAGTACTTTGCTATATCGGGCAGTGTAACGTCCGTTTTGCAGGAGGCAAGGGCATAGCCCAGACGTGCGCCGTCGAGATACAGGTGCATTTTGTATTCATCGCACAGTTCACGGAGTGCCTGAAGCTCTGCCTTGCTGTAAAGAGTGCCGTACTCGGAGGGGTGGGAAATGTATATCGCACCGGGAGTCACCATGTGAGGCCAGGTGGGGTCTGAATACAGATTTTCGAGATATCTGCGTGCGGCCTCGGGGTCTACCTTGCCGTTTACCGCAGGTACGGTCAGCACCTTATGTCCCGAATACTCTATGGCGCCTGCCTCATGCATGCTGATATGTCCTGTATCTGCTGCCAGCACGCCCTCATAGTTTTTAAGTATCGAATCGAGGACGGTGTAATTTGACTGCGTTCCCCCTGCAAGCAGAAAAACCTTTGCATTTCTGCATTCGCAGGCTTTTTTTATCTTCTTTTTGGCGCTTTCGGTGTATTTATCCATGCCGTAGGCGACCGTCTGCTCAAGGTTTGTCTCAACCAGTTTTTTTATGATTTCAGGGTGCGCTCCCTCAAGATAATCGCAGTTGAATCTGTACATATTTCTCTACCTCAAAATAAAATATTCGTCTTTTTGATTATAGCTATTCGCCGTTTCAATTACAAGTATGGATACAAAATACAAATTCTTATCACATATTGCATATAGCGACAATATATGGTATACTTTACTGGCAACAAATACAGAATATGCAAGAAAGGAACGTATCCACATGGCAGAAAAAAAGGAACGTCAGATAATTGACGTAAACAGTGGTACTACCACCACTCAGAAAAGAGCTAAGAAAAAGTCTCCCGCAGCCAAGAAGACCGCTACTGAAGCAAAGGTAACAAAGAAAGCTATCATTACCCCCGAGAACAGAAAAAAGGCTGTCAAGTTCAGATGGGGCGCTGCTATCCTCTGGCTCCTTGCTATCGGCGCTGAGGTTCTCACCATTCTTGTTTTCAACAAGACCATCTATATCCCCGGCAATATCCTGACCTATATTCTCATCGGTCTCGGCATTGACCTTGCACTGGTCATTGCAGGTTCCCTTCTCTGGAAGAAGTCCAACCGCCTCGACCCCGCTTCCGAAAAGAACAAGGTCAAGTTCTTCCTCTGGAACAACATGGGTCTCCTTGCAGCTATCGTCTGCTTTGTTCCCCTTATTATCCTTCTCCTCAAGGAAAAGGATCTCGACCCGAAGGTAAAGAAGATCGCTTCTATCGTTGCAATTATCGTTGCTGTTATTGCAAGTGCTGTTTCCATCGACTGGACTCCCGTTTCTGCTGAGGATCTGGCTCAGGCCCAGTCCGATGCTGAGGCCTACACCATCGACGGCAATGTTTTCTGGACTCAGTTCGGCAAGTGCTATCACCTTAATGAGGACTGCGGTTCCCTTAAGAACTCCGCTAAGCTCTACAAAGGTACTGTTGACCAGGCATTCGAGGCTAACCGCGAGAAGCCCTGCAGCTTCTGCGCTTCTGCTGAGGCTCTGGAAGAATACGCAAAGCAGTCTGAGAACGATTTTGATCTCGGCGTTGATGTAAGCGACTCTGACCTTCTCGACTATGTCGGAGATATCTTCGAAAGCGACGCAGATCTCGCTGCATAATAAGGAAAGGATTGAATAGACTATGAGTTTGTTTTCTTATCTTGATACAAGAGCTCCCAGCACTGAGGAAATCATGGCTGTTGAGAACGAATATGACGAAAACGGCAATGTAAAAGAGCCTACTTGGATAGACACCTACGAGCTTGAAACCGAGTTCTCTCTCCAGAGACTCGCTTCCGGTCTCGGCACTCTTTCCATCGTTGTTCTGATTGTCGGTGTTATCCTCAGCGTATGGTTTGCTGTAAATTCTTCAGAGGGTCTCCTCTCTGCTTACAGTGCAATTATCCTTGTTGTCGGTCTTGTCAGCACCGCTGTTATCTACGGTCTGCTCAGACTCGCTCGAGGCTTTGCAAACTATATGCTCGTCAGACTTCTTCAGAACGAAGAGGACGACTGATAAGCATTAATCAGGTTGAATGGTATACAGGGACAGTGGTTTTGAGCCACTGTCCCTGTTCTTGTGTGCCGGAGAACTGTGTGATATAATATGATAAGCAGCGATAAATAAGAATTTGACGGTCAGTTTTCACTCTACCGATGGTTGATTTCTCCCCATTCAACCATTGGTTCGTGTTTTTTGTTCCCCGAATCGTCTATACTGAAAGCGAAAGGAGGCAGCCTATGGATCAGTTGAAAATCGGAAGATTCATTGCCGAGCGCAGAAAAAAAGCAGGCTTGACCCAAATGCAGTTGGCAGAAAAACTGAACATCACGGACAGAGCAATATCAAAGTGGGAAACGGGCAAATCTCTGCCCGATTCATCTATCATGCTTGAACTTTGTGATGTTCTTGGTATCAGTGTTAATGATCTATTATGCGGGGAGGTAGTTACAATGGAAAATTACAACAAGGAAACAGAAAATAATCTGCTTGAGATGATCAGGCAAAAAGAAGTATCAGACAAAAGGTTGTTGTCTGCAGAGGTGTTTATAGGTATTACGGCAACTGTCGTTCTTCTAGCCTTGGTTTTTCTCGCCTCTTTTGTGCAGATGTCAAATGGACTGAGGATCACTCTTATCGTGCTTGGGTTCGTTTTGTTTCTGGCAGGTTGTTTCTATGCATTGAGGATCGAGCAGGTAGCAGGATATTATGAATGCAAGGAATGCGGTCACAGATATGTACCGACTTACAAAGCGGTCAATCTGGCACCACATATGGGCAGAACAAGATATATGCGCTGTCCCCAATGTGGAAAAAAGTCCTGGCAGAAAAAAGTGTTAAACAAGGATTAATCCGCTCACAATTTACCGAATGACCTCACATATCACAAAAACCCGACCTGTGAATTCTTCACAGGTCA
>JAZSNZ010000348.1:0-6802 GCA_045536645.1 Acutalibacteraceae bacterium | reverse complement strand
CCTTGACATTAAACGAAAATCTGCCCGGGCCGAAACCGCGCATTTTTGCTTCCTGCGTAGATGCATACAGATCTCGAATGTCGGTAAAGACTCCTGTATATGTGGCAGGGTTGGAACGAGGTGTTCTGCCGATAGGTGCCTGATCTATGGCAATTATCTTATCAAGATGCTCCATTCCCTCTATATCCTTATGAGCCCCCCAATGCGGTCTTGCACCGTTGAGTTCAGCGTGGAGCCTGTTGTAAAGTATTTCGTTTACAAGCGAGCTCTTTCCCGAACCCGAAACACCTGTTACACAGGTCATCATTCCCAGAGGAATGGTTACGTTGATGTTTCTGAGGTTGTTTTCCGCTGCTCCCATAATTTTCAAAAACTTTCCGTTACCTTCTCTTCTCTTTGCCGGTATCTCGATTTTTCTGCTACCGTTGAGGTACTGACCTGTCACCGAGTTTTTGCACTTCATCAGCTTATCCACTGTACCTGCAAATACAACTTCACCACCGTGTATGCCTGCTCCGGGACCTATATCAACAACATAATCCGCTGCACGTATGGTGTCCTCATCGTGTTCTACGACAATAAGAGTGTTTCCAAGGTCTCTGAGACGTTCGAGAGTTGCAAGCAGCTTATCGTTATCCCGCTGATGCAGACCTATACTCGGTTCATCAAGAATATAAAGAACACCCATAAGACTTGAGCCTATCTGCGTTGCAAGGCGTATTCGCTGACTTTCTCCGCCTGACAGAGTTCCTGCCGACCTTGAAAGGGTCAGATATCCAAGTCCTACGCTTTTAAGGAATGACAGACGTTCTAAAATCTCTTTTATTATCTGATCGCCTATCATATGCTCTTTTTCTTCGAGTTCGAGTTCCTTGTAGAAATCAATAAGGTCGACAATGGATTTATCCGTTGCCTGTGCAATGTTAATTCCGCCAACGGTAACCGCCAGCGATTCTTCCTTGAGTCTCTTTCCGCCGCATTCCTTGCAGGGCACTGCACTCATCAGTGATTCAATATCTACCTTGCTCCAAAGACTTGTAGTCTCCCTGTATCTTCGTTCAAGGTTTGTGATAACACCCTCAAACATGCCTTCGAAGGTCCTTGTTCCATAGCTGTCGCGTCTTACAAAAGAAAGCTTTCTGCTGCCGCTTCCGTACAAAAGCACATCTACCTGTTCTTTTGTAAGCTTTTCAATGGGCGTATCAACAGTAAAGCCATATGCTTTTGCCACACCCTCGAAATACATCAGAGCCATGGAATTCTGCTCTGCTTTCCAGCCTGTTCCCTTTATTGCACCTTTTGAAATAGAAAGCCTTCTGTCAGGTATAATAAGATCGGGATCAACTCGCATGAAGATTCCGAGACCTGTACATTTTGGACAGGCCCCGAAGGGGTTATTGAATGAGAACATTCGAGGCGAAAGCTCTTCAACACTTATTCCATGTTCGGGGCATGCATAGTTCTGGGAATAGGTTACTTCTTCCCCTCCCACTACAGCAGCAATAACCATACCGCCTGTCAACGAAGAAGCAGTCTCAACAGAATCTGCAACTCGCCCTCTTATCTCAGGCTTTACAACCAGTCTGTCAACAACGATCTCCACTGTATGCTTAACGTTTTTATCAAGAGTTATCTCCTCGGAAAGATCGTATATGTTTCCGTCAACACGAACTCTCGAATAACCGCTTTTTCTTGCAGCATCGAACTCCTTCTGCTGGGTACCTTTCTTACCACGCACAACAGGTGCAAGGAGCATTATTTTAGCTCCTTCAGGAAGGGAAAGAATACTGTCGACAATCTGATCTACAGTCTGCTGCTTAATCTCTCTTCCGCAGACAGGGCAGTGCGGAATGCCTATCCTGGCGTAGAGCAGTCTCATGTAGTCATATATTTCTGTAACAGTTCCAACGGTCGAACGAGGATTTTTTGATGTGGTCTTCTGATCTATGGAAATAGCAGGAGACAGACCATCGATGGAATCAACATCGGGCTTTTCCATCTGACCGAGAAACATTCTTGCATAGGATGAGAGCGATTCAACATATCTTCTCTGCCCTTCTGCATATATGGTCTCAAATGCAAGCGAACTTTTTCCTGAACCCGACAGGCCTGTGAGCACCACAAGCTTGTCTCTCGGTATCTCAACATTGATATTTTTAAGGTTATTGGCCCTTGCACCCTTAATAACGATTTTCTGATTTGACACTTAACTTCCTCCGAATCAAAGCTTGGGCGTTGTCTGTTTTTCGAGCAGCTTTATCTGATCTCTCAGCTGTGCAGCAAGCTCAAAGTCAAGCAACTTCGCTGCCTGCTTCATCTGCTTTGTAAGCTCCTTTACAAGCTGGTCGCGTTCTGATTTTGTCATGCGTTTCTTTGCCTTTTTATTTGCAGGCTCGTCATAGCCGTGCATGGATATTTCTATTATATCCGCTACCTTTTTCTCTATTGTCTTAGGCTTGATACCATGCTTTTCATTGTACTCCATCTGCACCGCACGGCGTCGTGCTGTTTCTGTAAGTGCATATTCCATGGACGGTGTGACGCTGTCTGCGTACATAATAACATGACCCTCGCTGTTTCTTGCCGCTCTTCCTATTGTCTGCACAAGTGAAGTCGAACTGCGAAGGAATCCTTCCTTGTCCGCATCAAGGATAGCCACCAGCGACACCTCTGGAATGTCCAGTCCTTCTCTGAGCAGGTTTATACCAACGAGAACATCAAACTCACCAAGGCGCAGGTCTCGTATTATTTCCATGCGTTCCACCGTATCGATATCATGGTGCAGATAGCGAACCTTTATACCAAGGCTCTCCATATAGGAGGTCAGGTCTTCTGCCATTTTCTTTGTAAGCGTTGTGACAAGTGTGCGCTGATTTTTTTCTGCACGTATGTTTATTTCAGAGATAAGATCATCTATCTGTCCCTGAGTGGGCTTCACAGTGACCTCGGGATCGAGCAGGCCTGTAGGTCTTATGACCTGCTCGACAATCTGCTCACTTTTGCTCCTCTCAAACTCAGCAGGAGTTGCACTTACATACACCACCTGATTGATATGGTCGTAAAACTCATCAAAACCAAGAGGTCTGTTATCGTATGCAGAAGGAAGTCTGAAGCCGTAATCAATAAGATTCTTTTTTCTCGCTCTGTCTCCGTTGAGCATAGCACGAACCTGGGGTATTGTAACGTGAGACTCGTCTACAAACATGAGAAAGTCATCGGGAAAATAATCGAGAAGTGTAAATGGCTGGCTGCCCGGTTCTCTTCCCGACAGCACACGTGAATAGTTTTCGATACCCGAACAGAAGCCTATCTCATTGAGCATCTCGATATCGTATGTTGTTCTCTGTGTTATCCTCTGTTCCTCGATGAGCATATCATTCTCTCTGAACCATGCGGCACGCTCTGTCATTTCCTTTTCTATCTCTGAAATGGCACGTACCATTTTATCTCTCGGAACAATATAATGCGATGCGGGATATATGGCAACGTGGGAACGCATTCCCTTTATCTCGCCTGTGACTACATTTATTTCGCAGATACGCTCTATTTCATCGCCCCAAAAATCGATCCTGATGGCTGTATCTGTTGAGTATGATGGATATATCTCCACCACATCGCCGCGAACTCTGAATTTATTACGCGAAAAATCAATATCGCCTCGTTCATATTGGATCTCCGTAAGCTTGCGCAGAACATCGTCCCTGCTTTTTTCCATTCCTACACGCAGTGAGAGAATCATGTTCCGATAGTCTATAGGGTCACCGAGAGTATATATACATGAAACACTGGCAACTATTATTACATCTCTGCGTTCTGAAAGTGCAGAGGTTGCAGAATGCCTGAGCTTATCTATTTCGTCATTCACACTGCTGTCCTTTTCAATATAGGTATCAGTGGTCGGAACATATGATTCCGGCTGATAATAATCGTAATAAGAAACAAAAAACTCAACAGCATTATCGGGAAAAAACTCCCGGAACTCATTACACAGCTGTGCTGCAAGCACTTTATTATGTGCCAGCACCAACGTTGGTTTGTTTACCTGCTCGATAACATTTGCCATAGTAAATGTTTTTCCTGAGCCTGTCACGCCAAGCAATGCCTGATCATGATACCCCTTTTTAAGTCCCTCAACAAGGCGTGCAATTGCCTCAGGCTGATCTCCCGTCGGTTTATATTTTGAATGCAGCTTGAAATCACCCATGTCGTCACTCCATCAATGATTATCTGAAAAGATATTCCAGCTGTTCGCTGGAGGCAAGTGATAATTTATCCGTAGGCGAACAGATTATATGGTCTATGAGCGCAACAGAAATTGTTGCTAGTGCTTCTCTTATAATTTTTGTAGTCTGCAGGTCGTCCCTCGATGGCAGAGCATAACCTCTGGGATGATTATGAGCAAGAATCGCAGCGACCGCATTATGTCTCAATGCACAGTTAACAACCACTCTGGTACTCAGTGCCGCACTGTTGACGGAACCTTCGCAAAGAATATCTGCACATATCATATTCATTCTATTGTCAACACAAACGAGCATAACATGCTCTTCTTTGAGATGGGAAAGTCTTGCAAAAATATATTCAACGATTTCATCGTGTCCTGCTACTTTACTTGAGTTTGCCTTATCATTCTGATAAAAGCGCTGCATATCCCTCATAAGAGAAATAAAAACTGCAGTATTGTGCCCAATCCCCTTTACCTGTTCAAGTTCATGTATCGGAGCATCCAGCACCTCAGAGAATGATCCGAATCGCTCAATCAGATCATGAGCAAGCTCATTTGTATCCTTTCTGGGCACTGCATAAAACAGTGCCAGCTCAAGAGCGTTGTGAGGCTCAAATTTGCTCAGGCCTTCCCTTTCAAATCTTTCCCTGAGACGTTCTCTGTGTCCTTCGTGCTTATTTTCTGACATAAACACTTCTCCTTAAACGGATGATTTACTTATAACAATAGTATACCACAATTAATTTTATAATGGAATACTTAATCGAACAAATTTTTGCTTGTTTACAAAAATACCGTTGCTTAAATAAAGCAACGGTATTTAAAACATTATTTCTTAAGCTCAAGAGCCTTTCTGACCTTTGCGATTACTCCGTCAGCAGAAAGTCCGAACTTCTCAAGAAGTTCAAGAGCAGGACCGCTTGTACCGAATACATCGTCTACGCCAAGCTTTACAACAGGTGTGGGGCAGTTTTCTGCAAGATACTCACAGACTGCACCGCCAAGACCACCGATAACACTGTGCTCTTCTGCAGTAACGATAGCACCTGTCTCCTCTGCACACTTCTTTACAAGCTCACCGTCGAGAGGCTTTACTGTGGGCATGTTTACAACACGAACACTTATTCCCTCTTCTGCGAGCTTCTCAGCTGCCTCAACAGCAGGAGCTACCATAAGGCCGTTTGCGATAACAGTAACATCTGTACCGTCTCTGAGCACAGCACCCTTGCCTATCTCAAACTTATAAGTTTCATCAAAGAACTCAGGAACTGCAAGTCTGCCGAAGCGAAGATAAACAGGACCGTCATGCTCTGCAGCAGCTCTTACTGCCTGCTTTGCCTCAACATCATCAGCAGGAACGATTATGGTCATTCCGGGGATAGTTCTCATAAGAGCGATATCCTCACAGCACTGATGTGTAGCACCGTCTTCACCGACGGAGATACCTGCGTGTGTAGCACCGATCTTAACATTGAGATGAGGATAACCGATGGAGTTTCTCACCTGCTCATAAGCACGGCCTGCTGCAAACATTGCAAAGGAGCTTGCAAAAACAAGATCACCGGCAGATGCCATACCTGCTGCAATGCTCATCATGTTGCCTTCTGCGATACCGCAGTCAATATGACGTTCGGGATATGCCTTCTTGAATATACTTGTCTTGGTTGCTGCTGCAAGGTCAGCATCAAGAACATAAAGATTAGGGTAATCCTTTACCAGTTCAACGAGAGCTTCACCATAGCTGTCTCTAGTTGCCTTCTTTTTTACGTCAGCCATTATTCTGCCTCCATTCTTGCACATTCAGCAGTAAGCTCTGCCATTGCAATCTCATATTCCTCTGCATTGGGTGCCTTGCCGTGCCAGTCACACTTGTTTTCCATAAAGGAAACACCCTTACCCTTAACGGTCTTCATGATAATTGCAAGAGGCTTGCCCTCAACATTTGAATCGATAGCCTTTTCAATAGCATCAAAATCATGACCGTCGATCTCAATTGTCTCAAAACCAAAGGCAACAAACTTCTCTACAATAGGATAGGGAGAGTTGACCTCTGTTATGGAACCGTCAATCTGAAGATTGTTATTATCAACAATAACAGTAAGATTGTCAAGATTCTTGTGAGAAGCGAACATTGCAGCTTCCCATACCTGACCCTCTTCGATCTCGCCGTCGCCGAGTATTGTATATACTCGGTTGTTTCTGCCCTGGAACTTCATGGAAAGAGCCATACCTACTGCACAGGAAATGCCCTGACCAAGAGAGCCGCTGCTCATATCGACACCGGGAATCTTCTTCATATCGGGATGTCCCTGCAGAAAACTTCCGTATTTACGCAGGGTCTTGATATCCTCAACAGGGAAAAATCCTCTGAGAGCAAGAGCACCGTAAAGTGCAGGAGCGCAGTGTCCCTTGGAAAGAACAAAACGGTCACGTTCTGCCATCTTCGGGTTCTGAGGATCGACATTCATCTATTGTTGTTTTTGTATGTTGATTGTCTTGCTGTCCATCGCCGTGGGCGCGGCCATCCTCTCCGGTCTCGTCACAATCTACTATGACGTTCCCCGCCAGATGAGCGCC
>JAZSNZ010000258.1:0-3159 GCA_045536645.1 Acutalibacteraceae bacterium | reverse complement strand
CGCTTGGCCTCCGACTTCCGAAGTTTCCGGCAGATTCATCGCTCTTTACGCCCGATTATGAGATGCGTATCAATGAGATTCCGAAGCTTACTGCAAACTTTACAAAATATTGTTATAATGTATGGAACAGCAAGGGCGGATATCATTATTACGACTATCTGACAATGAGAGAAATGTGCAGCTCATTTGCAGCACTTGAAAGCTTCTATCAGAATTATAATTATTATTCTCTTGAGGAGCTGCCCGAAAATATAAACAACGGTGTTTCTCATAGCTGGTATGCAACAAGCAGAGACACCGGTGATTATGCCGAAAAGAATGTTTCAGTGGCATCTGTTGCAATGGCTCTTAATTGGAGCGGAAAGACAGAGCACTCTGTCGAATCACTCAGAAACGCATATCTGAGTGAAGTAGAGATTGAGTGGAGCAATGTAAGAGAAATTGATGTCCTCAAAGAGTATGGAGTTACAGCACAGAGAGTTGAGGATTTTACACCTGATTTTATTCTTGAGGAGCTTAGAAACGGAAATATCGTGATGGCACGATATAAGAGCACAGGCACAAACGGTGTGCAGTGTATGATTATTTACGGATTTGAAAAGTACGGCAATTCCGTAAGATATATCATCAACGATCCGAACCCCAAGACTGATAAGGTAACATATGCAAACGGCACCGTTCCCGGAAAGGGCGAGAAGATCGAAAGTGAGCTTGCATTCTGGCTTATCGGCAAGGCAGGCGGCGATTGCACTGTAGTATACAAAGAAGGAAACGGCCCTGCTCCCGAAGCAACCGTTTCAGAAACAGATCAGTGAAAATAAAAATCCGCAGATTATTCTGCGGATTTTTTATTTTTTACTGTGAGTTTTTTCTTCTTCCGACGTATAATAGGTGAAAGGGGTGGTGCTATGGATAAAGGTGCAGACAGCTATCTGAAATATCTCAGAGGTGATGACAGCGGACTTGCTGAAATAATAAGAGAATATAAAGACGGGCTTATCCTTTATCTGAACAGCTTTGTATGCAATATCTGCACGGCGGAGGAGCTTACGGAGGATACCTTTGTTAAGCTTGGCATAAAAAAGCCTTTGTATAATAGTAAAAAGGCTTCGTTTAAGACATGGTTGTATACTATGGCAAGAAACACTGTACTTGACTATCTGAGACACAGTGCACGGAAAGCAGAAATGCCTATCGATGAATGCTGTGACTTTTCAGATGAGGAGTCGCTTGAACACGCTTACATACGCAAGGAGCACAGGATAGCAGTCCGCAGAACTCTTCGCAGAGTAAGTCCTCAGTACCGCCAGATAATATGGCTTATCTATTTTGAAAATTTCAGTATAAGTGAAGCTGCGGCAATAATGAAAAAGTCACGGCACAGTACAGAGACTCTTGTTTACCGTGCAAGACTGTCGCTTAAAACAGAGCTTGAAAAGGAGGGCTTTGAATATGAAGACCTGTGATGAAATGACAGGCTGTGTTTTTCTCAGAATAGAAGAATATCAGAGAGCAAAGAAAAAAAGAAACAGGCTCATATCAAAAGCTGTTTTTTCTGTGATCGGTATTTGCATTGCTGTGATAACGGCAGTATTTGCACTTCCTCACAGTGAGGAAAACACACCGCTAGAGCCGATAAATTCAACAATGATAAGTGACGGCGATAAGGCAGAAAATAAAATTATAATAAATAAAATCGACAGTATTTCCTCAAACAGGATGTATATATGCCTGCACAGTGAGGATTTTGTGCCAATGACAGATGAAGAGCTGATCGAATATTATGGGACAAATGTATTTCCTACAGTCCCCGAAGACCTTGTTGAATGGGAAAGGGAGGGCAGTTACGGGATATTCAGGAGAAATGGCGGCACAGGAGAGGTTTATCATGATGCCATAGCCATGAACTATTCAAATGAAGATTTCAGCAGAAGCATAAATATTGAGCTTACAAAGAATAAATTTCCGTTTTCCTGCTATGGCAGTTTTGAGATATACTATGAGAAATCGATAATAAGCGGTGTAGAGGCTTATATCGGACAGACTGACAACGGTTATTATCTGATTGAGATGATGTACAGAAACGTAGGCTTCAGAATAATAATCGAAGGACTTACGATAACAGAGATGGAAGATATGGTCGAATCGATTCTTGATTGATGAAATGGTAAAATAACGCAGGAGATTGATGATGTGCTGATAACTTAAAAAGGACTGCCTCGTAATGTGAGGCAGTCCTTTTTTAAAACTCATATATTTCGATAAGGTTTACATAATACGTCATACCTGAAGTAAGAATGAGTAGCCAATACTCTGTGAAGCTAATTTTATTTATCCTCATCCTTTATCGGTCTGAAGCCTTCGCCGAATATCTGAGAAGCATCACCAACCATAATAAAGGCGTTAGGGTCGATATCATAAACTATCTGCTTGAGCCTGAAAGCTTCGTTTCTTCGAACAGCGCACATAATTATGTTTCGCTCTTCGCCCGAGAAGGCACCTTCGCCCTTAAGAACAGTGGCACCTCTGTCCATTCTTGTCATGATAGCAGCGCCGACTTCCTTTGTGTTCTTTGTGACAACGAACATCAGCTTGCCCATGTCAAGACCGTCCATGACCTTGTCAATCACCTGACTTACAAGGAATATTGTAACTACAGCCAGGAGAGCGAGCTCGATATCCCTGTAGACGAAGGTTGCAGCGGCAACAACAGAGAGGTCAAAGATCATGATAGCAGTGCCAAGTTTAAGGTGTGGCTTATATTTGTTCAGTATCTTTGCTGCAACATCAGTACCGCCTGTAGAACCGCCTCGAAGATAGATCAGCGACAGTCCCACACCACCGATAACACCGCCGAAAATAGCCGCCAGCAGCGGATTTGAGGTGTAGACGAGGAATGGGAAAAAGATGGCGATGCTGTCTATCATAACGGAAGAAGTCAGCAGACAGACAAGAGACCGCATGACAAAACGCCAGCCGAGTATGATGAAGCCTGCAATGATAAGCGGGGTGTTGAGTATGATTATCATCATACCGATGTGGGTGCCGAACAGGTGGTTGAGAACCGTTGCAATACCTGTAACACCGCCGGGAGCGATATTATTGGGTGCTGTAAAACAGCTGACAGAAACAGCATAGAACATACAGCCCACAACAAAG
>JAZSNZ010000379.1:0-1922 GCA_045536645.1 Acutalibacteraceae bacterium | reverse complement strand
TGATAATGATTTTATGTATTCAAATTACCATTCACTCCGTTTAATTTACTCTTTTGCACCGCAAAAATAAACTTGTTAATAATTGTAATATCGTATATAATATCTTCAGTAATTGAGAATCACAGTTACTAAAATATCCAGTCGGAGGTACAGCCTCATGTATTTTCCGGTACTTTATAAAAAAAGCCGAAAAATTATTGTTTGTGTTTTATTGTTTATTTTTATCATTTTAAATTTTGCAATTTATCATTTCAAAATAATCAATAAATTATCCATATATTTTTCTGACGATCTTTATTCCGATAATTCAATAATTTCCGGCAACGATATATCCGGATCGTTTACTGAATCAGATCAGAACGTTTCTGCCAGCTGCCTTCCATCATATGCAATATATGCCGGAGATTCATTTTCCCCGGATTTATCGATTTACTCTTTCAATTCACAGACAAATATATCTTATGAAAGCAGCTCCACCGAAGTTGCCGTTATAGATGAAAATGGTGTCATTACAGGAATTGCACCCGGTACATCTACTATTTTTATCAAAGCATCTTCAGAAAATCTTGCATCCTTCGATATAGTTGTAAAAAAGAAAATGCCTGATCCTTCACTTGATTATCCTGACTGTTACGACGATAAGCCTGCCGTAGTCAACATATGGAATCCATTAAGCGAAGATTATATTCCTGAGGTTGTCAGAACACGCGAAGTTGTACCTTCAAAGGCATCTGACCTTTCTCTTGATGCCGAAGCTCTTGCGCATTATGCCATGATGTTTGAGGACTGCAAAAAAGAAACCGGACAGGAAATCATACTTATTACAGGCTACAGAAGCTATGCAACACAAAGATATATTCATAATAATTCCATACAAAGATATCTCTCCAAAGGCTATGATGAAAAAAGAGCCACCGAGCTCGCCGGCAGATCCGTACAGCCGCCCGGTAACTCCGAGCATCAGCTTGGTCTGGCCATTGATATAGGAATAGGCCACAGCATTTCTTCCACATTCAATAAAACCAAAGCCGGCGCATGGGTAACCTCACATGCTCACGAATACGGATGGATACTGCGATATCCCAGCGACAAGAAAGCAATTACCGGAATCAGCTATGAACCCTGGCATTTCAGATATGTAGGCGTGGAACACGCAACATATATTTATAGCCATAATCTTTGCCTCGAGGAATATGTTACTCTTCAGGATGAAGCTGCACAAAATGCACTTGAATATTCTGCAATCCATCCCGCTTCTCTTGACTGAGAAAAAAGCAGAAAAGCTTACGATGGATTTCTCAGAACCATTCTTCATATGTGACAAAAAATGCACTTTGTTTTCACTCTGCACAGAACACATTCAATGCACATCCATGCAATTTATCCAAGCAATTATCTAATACATAAAGGGATTGATTCAATATGCTTCTTTCCGGTGCGGAAATAATCATTCGCACTCTTATTGAACAGGGATGCGATACTGTTTTTGGCTACCCGGGAGGTCAGATACTTCATGTATATGATGCCCTCTATAAATACAGCGATGAAATCAAGCATATACTTACCGCTCATGAGCAGGGTGCCGCCCATGCTGCGGACGGCTTTGCCCGTGCAACAGGCAAGGCAGGTGTTGTCATTGCAACATCCGGTCCCGGTGCTGCAAATCTTGTAACAGGTATTGCAACAGCACACCTCGACTCTGTTCCTCTCATTGCAATATGCGGAAATGTACCTACTTCTCAGATAGCCACCGATTCCTTTCAGGAGATAGATATTACAGGTGTGACCCTGCCTATTACAAAACATAATTACTTTGTAACAAGTGTTGAGGACCTTGCTGATATAATCAGAGAAGCATTCCGCCTTGCAATTTCCGGAAGACCCGGTCCCGTACTCATTGATGTGCCGAAGGACATCCAGAT
>JAZSNZ010000093.1:0-2391 GCA_045536645.1 Acutalibacteraceae bacterium | reverse complement strand
ATTTGGTGAGGATATTGATGTTTTTTGTACATACTGGGCAAACTGCGGAAAAGGCCTCAAAAAAGAGCTGCACGGCGATCCGGAGAATGTACACAGTCGCTGGGCTTCCTACATTCCGCTTGCCGCCGAGCAGGACAGTAAACGCCGCTTCCCGCTGATTTTCTGCCTGCACGGAGCACACAATCCGATCCATCTGACGGAATCCTACGGCATTGTTCAGCTTGCCGCGCGGGAAGAATGCATTGTGATCGCGCCGGAAAATGAAAACATCGACAATATTCTTTCCCTTCTGGCGTTTGCTAAGGCAAATTATCCTGTGGATGAGAGCCGCGTATACAGCATCGGCTACAGCTTCGGCGGCTTTATGACCGCACGCAACACACTTATGAGACCCGACATATTCGCTGCAGCCGGCATGGGCGGCATGCTGTTTGCCGGAGATGTCATCGCGCATGATCTGGACGGTCAGTTCTATCCTGAGTATAAGCTGACCGAAGAAATGCTCGAAAAGGCCGAAAAGCTCGAAATGCCTGCACTGCTCTTTATGGGCGAACACGAAATGCTGCATCTTGAGCCGCTTTGGCGGGAACCGACACCGGACATCCGTGACGGCGTGATTCCGCTCGAGAGCAAAGATAAGTATTGTGCATTTAATAATTGGCGTCGTGTTGCGGGTTGTGTGCCGTGCGATTTTGATCACCCCGCCGAGTTCTACCAAAACCACAGCGACCCGGTCGTAAAGAGTGTCGGCGCGGAGTTCGAACGCACCGAAGTTCGCACATACAACGAGCGCAGATATTTTATCGGCGACAGCGTAAAGCCGGACGGCGAATGCCTGTTCCGTACGGTCTCCTGTGAAGGTATGATCCACTGGCCCACTACTGTTTTTGCAGATCTTGTGTGGGAACATATCAGCCGCTTTGCGAGAGACACAAAAACAGGAAAACTGATCCGACTTTGATTACAGTCTAACGCTCGAATAAAACCCTAATGCATTCCGCAAGAAGTGCATTAGGGCTTTTCTGTTCATTATATAAATGTATCTCTTGAACCCCTTCGCTCTCTTGCTCGCCGCAGCTCTTCGTTCCTCACTGTACGGCTCTGTGATCCGAATGCTGATTCTCTGCCTATCGATTACAAAGGTTAGCCCGCCTTGCTCGTCATCGTCGGTCTGGCGGCACAGTTCCGGAAACTTGACTGCGTACGCAAGCAATCTTTTTTTCAGCTTCGTGTCATGGGTATAGATTTCCGCTTTGGGATCTTTGGCGTTGTAGAAGATCTCCGTGACTTTCTGCTGTTTTTTAAGTCCTGTTCTCATAAAACACCTCCTTTTCACAGAATTTTTCCCGGCTCTTGAACCGAGAAAGTGATGCGATTTTTCGATAGAAATTCTCCAAATGAGGTACGGTACAATTCGATCTTCTCTGTTGGCTGTATTCCGGTTTATCGGTTTTTCTCATTTCGATTCCTGTTCTGATGTTGATATGCTTTATCCAACATCACGTTGATCGTTGCCCCGTAGTAGTCGTACAGACTCTCAAAGTCCTTCAACGCCAATCTCAAATCCCTGTTTTCTTCCATAAGGTCCTCATTCTGATACCGAAGTCTCTTGCTCTCGCTGTAAAGTTCGTAATTCTCATATCGCCACTTTTCATATTTCTTCTTGAGTTCGATATGCTGATGCAGAACCTTTATGACTAACTCCTTCAGCTTTTTGATGAGCGGTTCTACAAATTTTGTCTTGTAGGTCTTCGCGGTCATCATGCCTTTCGGTTCCGGCAGCTGATACTCTGGATCGGTCTCGAAGTTCTGTGTTATCTCGGATATTTCTTCGATACCCTCCGTCATATGCTCGATCTCCTTTTCCAGAGTCTCTGCCTTTATTTCTCTGTCAGCTACCTTTGCATTCAGCTCTTCGAGTTCCTTTTGGCGTTCCTGCACCTTATAGTCCAGTACATCCAGATGTGGTCGTTCAATGCCTTTGTGTTCCCATTCAATCCCATGACGCTCCATGATCGAAGCCAGCTGTTCTTTTTCAGACTGTATCCATCGTGCCCACTCGCTATCCTTTTTGTTGACACCGTCAAAGCCTTGTGCCCCTAAAGCTTTCTTTAGCGACACCCTTGTTTCAAGACCTCTTTTGCTGCCAGTTGTGAACGGAACAAAATCGATATGCAGATGCGGTGTGGCCTCGTCCAGATGCATGTGTGCAGCGAATACACGAAGATTCGGATTCCTTTCCTGAAACCCTTTCATATACTCATCTAGCATTTCGACAGCCTGTTTACCGGCATCGCTGTCCACAGGTGTGTCATCACGATTACCGATCTGTATGACGATTTCATGGAATGGCTTTTCTTGTTTTCCGGAACTTATCTTTTTATAGTAGTC
>JAZSNZ010000218.1:0-2298 GCA_045536645.1 Acutalibacteraceae bacterium | reverse complement strand
TTCAAAAACGCACACAGATTTCTCCGTGTGCGTTAATTCAGAGTAAAATATATTCTTCTAAAGTAATGCTGTGTTCATAAATGTATTCTGCAGCTTCTTCTCCAACAAATCTGAAATGCCACGGCTCATAGTCTATGCCTGTTATATCTTCCTTTCCGTCGGGATAACGCAGAATAAAACCGTATTTATGGCAGTTGTCTTTCAGCCAACCATATAAATTCCAACTGTTGCCGTCTTTTGAATTAATGTCAACGGCAAGTCCTGTTTCATGTTCGCTGTAACCCGGTTTTGCAGCGTATTCATTGGTAAGGCTTGTTGCTTCTTTCCTGGAATAGCCTACAGCCATGTAATCATTAACTCTGTCATCAAAAAGCTCTTGCTGTTTTTCTTTTGAACGATACCCTGAGGTGATTTCAGGTGAGTGACCGCTTTTCTCTGCATCAAGCAACATTTTTTCAAGATACGGACATATTCTTTCATCAACTTTTTCTCCGTTTTCTGTTTTATGCAAACTTACATTAAAATTTTCAGGCAAACAATTCCAATTATTTATGAGAATCATGTTCCAGGACAGTTCCGAATTGTCGATTGTCTTGTGCAGATGAGGATATGTGTCATCTTGAGACAGTGCTGCAGACATTGATTGGTGTGAAATATAATATTCCTGAACAGCACATGCAATACCGACAATAATTGCAGCACATAAAAGAAATTGGATATATCTTTTCATGATTTTTCAGTCCTTTCGAAAAGGATTATAGTGTTTAAAATGAAAATTGATGCAAACAAAAAGTAAAGATTCGGCAAAGAAAATTTCTGATTGTTGATAGTAAACAATATTATTAAGAATTTTAGCTGTATTTTTTTATATATATATTATTTATTTGTTGACTTTTATCTGCAAATAATGATATAATCTTTCTGTAATTTTTTATTTTTTAGTTTAGAAATGAGGATGCTTTTATGAAAAAAGTAGCAGTAATCATGGGTAGTGACAGTGATTTGCCTGTAGTTGAGAAAGCAATCAACACACTTGAAGAATACAGTGTACCTTTTGAGGTTCATGTCTTTTCAGCTCACAGAACGCCTAAGGAGGCAAAGGACTTTTCCGAGAATGCGAGAGAAAACGGATTTGGTGCAATAATTGCAGCAGCAGGTATGGCAGCTCATCTTGCAGGTGCAATTGCTGCAAACACAACCTTGCCTGTTATCGGTATTCCCGTTGCGGCTAAATATCTTGATGGTATGGATGCACTTCTTTCAACAGTTATGATGCCCACAGGTATGCCAGTTGCAACCGTTGCGGTAAACGGTGCTGCAAATGCTGCACTTCTTGCAATTCAGATGCTTTCCCTTTCCAACAACGATCTTGCCGCCAAGCTTGCCGAGGCAAAGGAAAAGCTCCGTGAGGAGACCGAAGAAAAGGATTCCCGCGCAGCCGAGATCGTTGGTCTCAAGTAAGTTTATTTTCCAAAGATTCAGGATTTCTTTTAAGGAGAAAATCAACAGAATATGCTTAACAACAATGACAAACTCAGGGAAGAGTGCGGCATTTTCGGTATCTGGTCGCTTTCCTGTGAAGATGTCGACCCTGTCCGCGCCGCACACACTGCGCTCTACGGCCTCCAGCACAGAGGTCAGGAAGCCTGCGGCATTGCTGCCAATGACCGCGGTGTTATAAACGTTACAAAGGGACTGGGCCTTGTTTCTGATGTGTTCAACGCAGAAAATCTTTCCAAGCTCACCGGCGACGTTGTTCTTGGCCACGTTCGCTATGCCGCCAAGGCAGACAACAACCAGCTCAGCGCCCAGCCCATGGTCATCAGTCATATGAAGGGCAATCTTGCAATTGCCCACAACGGCATGATCACCAATGCCTCTGCACTCAGAGCAGAGCTTGAACAGAAGGGCTGCGTTTTCCACACAAAGTCCGACGCCGAGATCATCGCTTACCTCATCGTTGGAGAGCGCCTTGTGTGCAACTCCATCGAAGAAGCTGTCCAGAAGGCCTGCAGCCGTCTGGAAGGCGCATATTCACTTCTTATTATGAGCCCCAGAAAGCTCATCGCAGTTCGTGACCCCCACGGTTTCCGTCCTCTCTGCATGGGTACTCTTGAGGGAAGCCCCGTCTTCTCCAGCGAGACCTGCGCCTTCAACTCCATCGGTGCAAAGATCGTCCGTGGCGTCAAGCCCGGCGAGCTGATCCTTGTTGAAGACGGTCACGTCCGTTCCATCGACATGGCCATGAACAAATGCAAGTCCTCCCTCTGTGTTTTTGAGTACGTTTATTTTGCAAGA
>JAZSNZ010000289.1:0-4810 GCA_045536645.1 Acutalibacteraceae bacterium | reverse complement strand
AACATCCTTAAGGGGGATATTGCTGAATTCTGGCATAGTGGGACCTTTAACATTGATGCCGCAGTAAAAGGGTCTTCTGATAGGACTTACGTTGACCGAAGCCATATTTTTGCATCAGCAGATATTTCCTCAAATTTTGGCAGTAAATATGGACTAAAATACTGCTCTGATGGACAATCAAGTGCAAAAGCACAAGCGATAAGTGTGTTTCAACGCTTCAAGGAATATCAGTCCAAGGGTGGAGCTGATAATTTAGAGACCTTCCTTGAGAAAAGAGGATATTCTGATATCGAGTCCATTTTGAACGACCCTATATATGCAGGTCAGATCAGAATCATTCCACGTGATCAATTAGAAGAAGCAACAAAATGGCTCGAAAAAATGATAAAGATCGAATCTGCCCGACGACCTGAACAAGTGCATCGTTACGAAGAAACACTTTCTCTGCTGAAAGACAGATTGAGCAACAACAAATGCGTAGAGTCCATTTCACTTTCACGAGAAGAAGCAGAAGCTTTAGCTCGTCTTGCAAAGCTGGGGAAAATCTCTGCTGAAGATCTTG
Source organism: Acutalibacteraceae bacterium (assembly GCA_045536645.1). Lineage (GTDB taxonomy): Bacteria > Bacillota > Clostridia > Oscillospirales > Acutalibacteraceae > JAISGQ01. The sequence goes on along the minus strand of JAZSNZ010000289.1, from coordinate 4,248 downwards.
GACTAACGACAGAAAATCTCGTTAAATACGAATTTATAATGCAGCAGGCTTTTAAGGCCGGTCTAACTGCCGCAACGATCTCTATTGTCCTTAAGGTAGCACCTGAAATATTCAAGGCAATAGATTATCTTATTAAAAAAGGGTATGTTGACACTAACCAATTCAAAAAAATCGGCTTTGCTGCACTCTCTGGTGGAGCAGAAGGATTTGTTAAAGGTAGCATTTCAGCTGCACTAACAACTTGCTGTAAGGCGGGGCTTTTAGGCTCGACCCTCAAAAGTATTGATCCTACTGTAATTGGTACCGTGACCGCACTGACAATGAATGTGGTCAAAAACTCATTTGATGTTGCGCTCGGCAAGAAGACCAAGAATGACCTCACTGGCGAATTAGTCAAGGATATGTATGTTTCTGCTTTTTCTCTTATTTGCGGTGGCATAACACAGGCATTTGTCGAAATCCCTGTGTTGGGATATATGATTGGCAGTTTTGTCGGTTCTTTGATCGGTTCTTTCACTTACAATATGAGCCACAAAGCGGTCCTTTCTTTCTGTGTGGACTCAGGCTTTACTATGTTTGGTCTTGTTGAGCAGGACTATGTTCTTCCCAGAGAGCTAATACGAGAAATAGGAGTCGAAACATTCGAGTATGAATCCTTTGAGCTAGACACATTTGAGCCTGATACATTCTCCACATCCACCTTTACATATGATACATTTGAGCCCGATCCCATATATGTGCATTTTTTACGCAGAGGTGTTATCGGTGTATCTCGTGTCGGTTATGTTTAAATAGTTTAATCAAAACACAACACATTTGCAGTGTTGTATAATTATCATATCCTTAAATTTGGGGTGATTTATTTTGAAAACAGACGAAAAACGTTTGCAGGTAGGACACATCGGCATACGAACCGTGTTCGAGATCCTGTTTACAATGTGTGCAGTTGTTTTCTGCGTGGTGCTTATCATGAATTCCTTCGAGAGCGACTATAAAGGCTCTTCCGACGGAAAGCTCGAGCAGACCACTGCCCAGCTGGCGGAGTACCTTGCTCCTGTTATAAAAGAGGAAAATCTCATGCAGGGCACCGACGAGAGAAACGAGTTTATCGGACAGAAGTATTCCGAAATGCTCGACGCCTGCCTGACTACCGAGGACATCGTCTATTCGGGTGGTATATACACTCTCGAAAACGGTGTGCTTTACCTCAAGGCAAAAAGCTCTGCCTTTGAACCTGCCACCGATACGGAAGCTCTGGAGGAGCTTGCATCACTTACACGCAGCGGCGAAATCCGCACGACTGCCGAGGGTGACGTGAGTATAACATGCAGACCCGTAAAAGGCGACAGCGGTGAGAGCTTCGCTCTGCTGGTCATCTCCGCAGAACGCCAGGGCACTATGGAATATGCAGGTGTTGTTCGCAACAGACTTTCCCTGTTTGCTGTCATCTGCTGTCTGTCGGTTATAGTGTATTTCTCCATTTCGGGATTTATATCCTCCTATAAAAAGCACAGAACGGAGGTGGCAAGATGAAAAAATTCAGCTGGTTCAAGTGTCTGACACTTCTGTTTGTTTCTCTTGCCCTTATCTTCGGCGGCTTTGTTCTCAACTCCTACGAGAATACTCCGGAAAACGCAAAAACCGCAGGTGTTCTGCAGGTAGTTGTATACATTCTTCTGGGACTTGGTGCTTTTCTGCTTCTTGTTGATGTTGTCATTATGCTCGTAAAGGCCTCTCGTCTGAGAGTAACCGAGTTTGCACTGCATTTCATGCGGTATGTGGTTATCATTCTCGGAATCTCCATTTCTGCCTTTATCATTCTCGAGCACGATTACGGTCTGCAGGACGAGAATGCTCAGAAAAACGAGCTGTCTCAGCTGACCATCGCCGCTTCCGTGGGCATTACCGATGTAATAGGCGATGAGACTCATTCAGATGAGGCTTATGTTATCTCTGTCAGCGATGCGGTTTCCTCTCTTCTTACCGATGCTCAGATATCAGACGGCAAAAGTGCTGCCCTTTATCTGTACATCGATCTGTCCGACATCTATTCTCAGTCAACAGGCGACTTCGGCACTGATTTAAGTGTCGGTCTCCCCGTTTTTGAGTGCGGCAATCCCCCCACAAACGAGGAATCCGTAAACCGTGCTGTCGAGACCATCGACAGCGAAAAAAGACAGCTTTGCTACTTCGAACACGAGGACAGCGAGTATCTTGTTTCCACTGTTCCCGTTTATACAACCACGGGCAAATGCGTGGGCGCTCTTGAGATAAGCGAAGATCTCAACGCAAAGTCTGCTCTTGATCTTGTAAACTTCCCCCTTATCATGACTATCGGCGGTGCTGTGATACTTCTTATTATATTGTATTACGCACTGGCACATCTGCTGGAGGTCATACTCCGTCCCAGAATGGCAGAATCTGAAAGCGGTCTGGGTGCAAATCCCGCATTCAGACTTGGCAATGAGACTGTCCGTTCCGTATCTCTCCTCATGAGCATGTGCTGTACCATTCCCCTCTGCCCCATCTTCTTTGATTTCTCCGATAATTCCGCCGCTTTCTTTGCCGAGAAGGCAAGCTTTATCCCCGAAGTGCTCTGGCCGTATATGCCTCTTCTTATATATATGATCACCTGCCTTATAGGCAACCGTCTGGGCGGTATTATGAAAAACTATCTCAATGTTTTTGTTGTGGCTCTGGGCAGTATCCTTGCTGTTGCAGGTGCTGTGCTTATGCTCCGCTCCTCTCCCCTTATGGGCGTCGCCCTCTGGGGACTGGGCTACGGACTTGCCAACCGCATGGTCGATAAGTACCGTGTTTATGCGCGCTACAGCAATCACAGCGATTCTGCGGTCATCTATTCTCCCTATCTGGGACTTGCCGCAGGTATCCTGCTCGGGTCGTTTATGTATGTACGCGGCGGTGCGAAGTTCCTCCTTGTCTGCGCCGCTGTTATAATCGCCGCTGTTGCGGTGCTTGTATGCTCACTGTTTAAGAACACAAGCTGTTCTCACATCTCCCGTGACGGTGACGAGGACTTCCTCAACGAGGTCTACACAAGAAACACCGTTTTCGGCAGATTCGGCATTCTTGCTGTTGTGTTCTCCGTTGTACTTTCCTTCGGCTGGTTCGGTCTGACTGTTTATCTCTATTCTCAGGGCGTGACCGCTACAGCCATTACGCTGGGCTTTGCCTGCGTTATTCTCGGCGGCGGCGTTGTGGGCAACCTCTACCGCAAGGCTGAAACTCCCATGCTCCGATTCATGTTCGGCATTTCGGGTCTGTTCCTTGCTTTGTCGATAGTTCCCTTTGCCATAGCTCCCTCCACCAGCACCGCTACCCTTTGTTACTTCATGCTGGTTATCGCAGAGATACTCGGTCACGGCACCATAAACGCCTACCTTACTCAGGATAACCGCAAGGCAGGCGATGACGGAGTCTACGGCACTGAGGACGACGAAAAATCCTTCAACACTAAGGATCGCATCGGCTACTGGGGCCAGGGCAACCTGCTCCTTGAGATAACAAGCGTGGCCGCTGTTGCAGGCGGTGTTTACCTGCTCAGTCTCGACAGCATGACCATTCCCCTGATTATTGCCGCGGTTCTTGCCGCAATCGTTGCTGTTCTCAATCTTATTCTTATAGTTACCGCAAAGCCTTCTCCCTCCACCGCCCTTGCAGTGGTTGACGACAAGAAGGAAGAAAAAGAGGAAAAGAAGGAAAAGCCCGTTCCTGTGTTCGTTCCTGCTCCCGAAAAGGAGGAGGAGAAGGAAGAAGAAGAGCCTGTCTTTGATTTCGGCAGTACTTACGAGGAAGATGAGCCTGCTCTCGACCTTGGCGGCGAGGAGGAGGAAAAGGAAGAAGAGGAAGAAGAAAGCCTTCCGATTGTTTTCCCCGATTCTGCTGAAGAGGAAAAAGAGGCAGAGCCTGAACAGACTGAAGAGGAACCACCTGTGGTCGTTCCCGAGCCTGAAAGTGAACCTTTCACAGACGACAGCACTCCCGAATCCCCCTTGTCTTCCGACAGCTCATCGGAGTACGGCGGAGATATTGACGACACCCCCTACCCTCCGCTGATAGGCGACGACCTTAAGAACGATGATGTAATTGCGTTATAACGTTTTGGCAAAGCCAAAGCCAAAGCCAAAACAAATCATCAAATAAAAGTAACCGGCAGTCCATCAAGACTGCCGGTTTTCTCATTCACTTCTTATATTTTACAACCCTCTGGTCTGAGAGCTTTTCAAG
>JAZSNZ010000053.1:0-3870 GCA_045536645.1 Acutalibacteraceae bacterium | reverse complement strand
CTTCAGAAGCTCCGGCATATTGTCCAAAACGACGCTCATACGCCGCACAAGCTCCTTTGCGTCGTCCTCTGTCTTTGAGAGGGCAACGACGGTGTGTCCGAGGTTGAAGATGAGATCATGGAGGCAGAAGTACAACGCGATCCACGTAATACCCATCTGACGTGCCTTCAGGATCAGGTTCAGACGGTTCTCGGTGAAGTCTCTGAGGGTCTGGTTCTGTGCGTCCCATCCTTTGAACGGAACTATAATTTCGGGCGAGTCCTTGTCCTCTATGACGCAGTAGTTATTCGCCCAATAGACCACATCGTTGCGGCAGAACTCGAACTCGGCTTCCCGGATGCGCTGAATGTAGGCGGCTACGTTCGCGGCGGTGTCAGGTGTCTTGGTTGCCACCGTCATCCCCGCCCTTCTTCTGCTCATTCAGACGCGCTTCGACTCTCTGGATGAGTGCGAGATCTTTCTCGTCGAGACCTGTCACGCGAGTATCAATGACCTGCTTGTCCTGTTTGCCGTAGTCGTTGGTCAATACGAACTTGGCCATGTTCGCGTCCAGCTTGCCAGAAAGAGCCCCGGATTCGATCATGTCTCCCGCCCATCCTTTCACGCGCGCATAAGCGAAGGCGAAACGGTCGTGCTTGTACTTGCCGTTTTCCGTGATTCCGGCCCATGCTTTGAGGGCAGAAACAGAGACTCCGATCGACCGAGCAAACATTCCCATCGTTGGGAAGTCATTAACAAATTCAACGGGGTATTCAGATTCGAGATCGCCGTTTTTGTTGTAGGTGCGTTTATACTCAATTCTGGTCAATGGCTGATTGAAGAACTCTGTGAGCTTATCAGCGTAGCTCTCGTCGTACTTCTCAGAAAAATCGTTGCCCTTTGCAAAAGTTCCGTCAGGGTTTCTCTTGGGAGACGCTGGGGTCTTTGAGGATGTGGTTTTCTTGGTTTCTTTTTGGCTCATTTCGTTAAACTCCTTGTAAAAACAAAATAAGCCCTGATACTCCTTGACGGAATAAAAGGGCTCTAACCTCTAAGGGTATATGGCACATCGTCTGTTATATATCATAGCACAGACTTTGCTGTGTTTAGTCGCAATTTAAGAGTCGGTTTTACTTGACTCATAGTTGACTGACGCGGAGTGACTGAAGGGTATTTGAGGGTATAGTAATAGAATACTATAATAGATTTAGTTTATCCTTTTACTCTGCTTATAGTTATAGAATACTATAATAGTATTAAGGGATGAGCGACAGTCCTTCCGCGATATCGTGTATGAGCTTGCGTTTGCGCTGGTAGTATGTATTCTTCGCGAGGAACGGCGATGCGGCAGAAAAGTCATATCCTCTTCCCTTCTGGATGTCTTCCAGCAGGTCTCGTCTTATTCCGACCTCGACATCTTCCAGCGCTTTATCGATGATAGAGTTCAGCTCCACGTATCGGGCCAGAACAGGACCCGTGATGGCCGAGTGCTTGATCATGCGCTCTCTGCGGTCATAGTCCGCGCATATCGTTTTCACAATATCCACGACGCTCGTGGGGATCTCCCACTTGAAGTACATTTTCTGCCTTGACATCCGCCGTTATTCCTCCTTTTCGGTCTTTCGGTTGTATTCCAGTACGATACTGGTGGGGATCGGGACTCGCTTGCAAAGAAGCGCCATGAGGTATTGGGTGAGAGTCTCGGTCTCCGGGTCACTCGTGGGGGTCTCGTGATATCTGCTCCTGCCGCCGACGCCCACAATGTCACTCTGGGCTATGTAGTACTTCGGCTTGCGCTCTTTACCGCTCGGCGAGGTTATCTGGGTGCACAGTTCGCACAGCGGCGAGTTCCTGTTGATGCAGGTCCTGCAGTCGTAGTGCTTGTCATTCTTCGTCTGGTTCGGCATCTTCTTTCCCCCAATCCGCAAGCATCATGCACTTGCGCGTTTTCGCGTAGTCAACGGTCTTCTTCATCTCAACGATGGTCTCGAAGGTCTTTTCGCTGATCTCCTTCTCGGTCTTGCCGAGCTTGACCCCAAGCGGGAGGACGGCGGCGCTCCTCACCACCGCGAAGAGGAGAATCTGTGCCTCCTCCAACTGGCGCTCCAGCCGTCTGACCTTCCTGCAGTTTTTACATTTGCTCATGGTTCCCTCCTGTTGTAAATCTCGATGATCCTGATGGCAGCGGCAGCAGTGTAACAGACCGCGCAAGCATAGCCCTCTGCGGTCAGCAGCTTCAGCCACTTCTTTTGGTCTTCCGATGTCTTTCCCTTCCCGTACTTCATTTCAATGAACAGCCCGTGGTAGCCTCCTCTGGCGCGTGTGACAAACAGATCAGGAAAGCCCTTCCTGAGCCCCATGCTCTTCAGCATCGCCGCGTAGCCCACGCTACGCTTGCCTTCGTTGGGGATATGTACGATGGGAATGTGCAGAAGGTCGCAGTACTCAACCACGGCCTTCTGCTCTTCCGTTTCCGAGGAGGCAAGGACAGGCTTCTTATCAGGTGCCAAGGTCATTTCCCTCGTCAACTGCCGATTCTTGCTTCGGCGTCCATCTTTTGGTGACTCGTTCTATCATGCCTTCAAAACCTGCCGCGACACCAATCACCAAAGCATACGCTTCGTATTCGTCCTTGCAGTTGTTCATCGCTCGCACCAATGTATCCTCAATTTCGGATAGCGCTGTTTTTATGATTTCTCCCATGTTAACCTCCTATGTTGATAAGTTGATAATTTGATATAAGACAGTTAGACTCAAAAGTGCACCAGCCACAATCTCCATGGATATTCCGAGCAGTTGCACAAATCTGTGGCGCATTTTATCGCCTATAAGGTCGATCACACCACCCAAGATACCGAGAATCATGAGTAAAAATAAATCGTCACTCATGTTCACTCCTTTCGGCTCTGCCGGTACTGTTTAGGTCATCCTCCGTGTATTTCTTTTTTAGTTCCGCAATCTTTATCAACACCGCGATAGTCCCAATCTGTGCACAGCGAAATTGCGCTTTTTCTTTGGGGTCGCTCTCTTTATCGGCAATGTCCATGTACTCCTTGCATAACAACAGCGCAATTCTTTCAATATCCTCAAAAATCTCCCTCGCAAACTGTCGTTTACCAAGCTCATAGCCTTCTTGTTTGGCTCTGTCAACCTCCGCCCTCGGTGCGACATCGGCGGTGGGCAACAAATCAAGCCATTTTGCGACATACAAAAATGCTTCCTTGCCCTCAATGAGTGTATCTGCTTTCGCCTCAATCATTTCTTTGAGTTTGTCAATATCATAATATCGTGCCATATCACTCACCGCCTTTCATGCCATCGACCTTCTTCCAAACTTGGAACAACGCCCAAGCAAGAGGTTTCTTGACGTACTCCATATTCTTTGCTCTTTCATATTCTTTTCGGAGCAATTCAATAGCCTTTTCAAGTGTCATTCCGCACCTTCTTTCCTTCATCCACCAGCACCAGCTTCCAATCGCCCGACTGATAGATGACCTTCTCCTTGCAGTCCTTAAACGTGGAATTGTCCGAAAGGACCAGGCGAGCCTTATCAAAGGAGGAATATTCGGTTTTGACGACGGTGCTGTTGTCTCGCGCCTTGACGGTGCTGTTGCCGTACGCCTCGACGGTGCTGTTGCCGTACGCCTCGACGGTGCTGTTGTCTCGCGCCTTGACGGTGCTGTTGTCTCGCGCCTTGACGGTGCTGTTGTCGTACGCCTTGACGGTGCTGTTGCCGTACGCCTCGACGGTGCTGTTGCCGTACGCCTTGACGGTGCTGTTGTCCCACGCCTTGACGGTGCTGTTGTCCCACGCCTTGACGGTGCTGTTGCCGTACGCCCCGACGGTGCTGTTGCCGTACGCCTCGACGGTGCTGTTGCCGTACGCCTTGAC
>JAZSNZ010000096.1:0-6159 GCA_045536645.1 Acutalibacteraceae bacterium | reverse complement strand
TTGGCCTCCGACTTCTTCACCCCAGAGACAGAGCCACCTGCATTTTCGATGACCGTGCTGTTCCGGACACCGAAATGTCCACTCAGGAGGTCATTCGTGCCGCAGATATCATCATAACCGACTACTCGGGCGTTGCGGCTGAGGCAAGCCTTCTGTCAAAGCCTGTTTTCTTCTATACTCCCGATCTTGATGAGTATTCGGGAGAGTGCGGTCTTAATATCGACCCTTCCGTGCTGTTTCCTGAATTGACCTTTTTCAATGCAGATGAGCTGATACGCTCCATTGGGGCAGACTGCGAAAACAAAAGCTCTCTGCCGATACGCAGAATGCTTGCAGGTGCCTGCAAGGGTGACAGTGCAAAATCCATAGCTGCCCTCGCTCTTGAAAACACCATTCAGACCTCTGCCCTGTCGGTCAGAACTGTGAAAACATCACGTCTGAGCGATTTTCTGTCAAGATGGGTATACACCATCAGATACCTCGGTTCAAAAATCGACCCAATGCTTATTCTTTTTGAATCGAAGCAAAGCCGCTTGTACGAGGGCGATGCAAGAGAAGTGTACGAATCCATAATATCCGACAAAAAATTTGAAAACTGCCGCTTTGCATGGGCTGTTTCCGAACCTGATGATGCCGATTTCCCTGCCGATACGTCGGTGCTGGCGGTTCATTTCGGCTCGTCCGAGCATATGCTGCTCCACGCAAGGGCAGGAATTATCGTTTCCGATGCTCCCGTTTCGCCTCATGTCCGACTGCGTCCCGAACAGCACTACCTCATAGCCGACAGCGGCACAAAGGAAGCTCTGAGACGGCTTATAGATTAAAATAACAATCCCCCGTTTCCGCAATTCGCGGAAACGGGGGATTGTTATTTCTGTTTTAAATTCCAGAAACGCCCATATTCGGCATAAGCCTGTATGTATGATGCTCCTTTACCGATACTGATTTTGGAATAATGGTTATCTCGGCCTTGGGAAGCACTGCGTTAATAAGATTTACGAAGCTGTTTTCTCCTTCCTTGGGTTCACCCGTGAAGATCTGGACAGCATGAATATTCTTTATATGTTTTGCCACCGCCTGCACGGGATTTTCGCTGTAGAGAAGTGTAAACTCCACTCCCAGCTCAGAGCATACCGAACGCAGGTAGTCAAGCGTATTTATCTGTTCCTCGTAATTTTCCTTTGTGGCTGTCATGTTCATAACACTGACGACCATAAGCTTTGCTTTCTGATTATCACTGATAGCTTTTGCGGCTCTTATCAGTCTGTCGCAGGATTGCTGAGCAGTAACACATGCGACAAAAGTCTGACGTCTGCCCACGATGTCACCTCCTTTCCTATCCACCCTTAGTATACACTCAATTGAATTGTATAGCAAGTATCAGTTTTGTATAAACTGTTAAAATATTGTAAAGGTTAGCGCGTCAGCTTGTCTATTTTTATCATAAAACATTCTGTATAAATTTTTCAGAATGCGTTAAAAATACCATCGGAGGTGTTTTTTACATGAAATTTGGTCAGAGTAAACGCACAAAGAAAAACGGAGGGTATTACCTTGCCATACTCCTCTGCCTTGTGGCAGTGGGACTTGTGGCATGGTCGAATACTCTCGGCAAAAAGACAGAGGACGATGTCAGCACAGAGCCGCTGGTACAGGAGTTCGAAGAACTGCCCTCAGATGAGGCTCTTAGCGAAATGAGCGGCGAGGAGTTCGGCGAGGAGCTCTCAGAAAACGAGCTTGTCTATGTCAGCTCAGCAGACAGCGAATCCACCGCCACTCCCATTGCGGAAATGAGCAGCACCGAACCTACGTCGGCACCTACTGAGCCTCTCGGCAGTGAGCCCGAGAAAGAGATAGAAGCTGTTGAGGTCTCCGCTGCGCCCATTATTTACGCAAAGCCCGTCACAGGTCTTGTGACAAAGGAGTTTTCCGGGGATACTCTCGTCTATTCAAAAACACTCGGCGACTGGAGAGTACACAACGGTACCGACATAAAATGTGAGCTCGGCTCCCTTGTTGTCTCCGCTGCTCCGGGCACCATCGTTTCCGTATGCGATGATGACCGCTACGGCAAGGTGGTCATTGTCCGCCATGAGGACGGCTCCATGCTCTATTATTGCGGTCTTGCCGAGACAGCGGTAAAGGACGGCGACAATGTGCAGTCAGGCCAGAAGCTTGGCACCGTGGGGGTAGTCCCCAGCGAATGCGAGGACGAGCCGCATATTCACCTTATGGCAATGCGCGACGGCGAATTTGTTGAACCAGTCTCTGCCTTCGGACTTAATTACTGACACGCCCTCGTGATAATCAATCGCTTAGGGGCAACAAAAAACAACTGCAGACCGCTGCGGTCTGCAGTTGTTTTTAATTTTTCTTATGTAATAAAGTCAGCACGAACACTGCCGCCAGCACTGCCGATATCACAGCGCCTACTACAGAGAAATTATGCACTCCGAACATCAAGGGCATCAGCGAACAGCCTGCGGCTGCCCCCGAAAGGATACACACAGCTTTTCTCATGCCGTTTTTGCCGCTGAACAGATATATAACTGCGAAAACAAACAGCACACAGGTCAGCAGCGCAGTCAGAAGCGGTCCGAAATTTGCGTAGCCGAAGGGGGTAAGGTCAAAATATGAGAAGGTTTTTCTGATTTTGCCGTCTATGTCGGCAAAATTCAGCACTGCGCCATAAGGCAGAGCCTCCAGTATAATTGCCGAAGCTGCAAGGGCTGTAATGAATATTCTCTTTTTCATGCCTGTCCTCCTTATCCGTAAACGCCCACCGATATATCCGAGGCGCTTGCATCGGTCTTTCCCGAAAGCGCATTTCTGAGTATCTCCGAAAGCCGCTCGCTCTCTGCCGTCTCAGGGGTCACTCCCTCTATTTCAAGCGAGTATGCCTCGCCGCTTTCTGTGCCGTACAGGCAGTACTGCGAAAAGACTGTGCCGTTTTCCTCCGCTATGGCATGGGCTTTTTTTATAAGATGCGCGGCATATTCCATATCGTCCGTTGCACTGCACAGAAGAGTCAGGGTACTGCCTCTGAATATGGGATGTGTCGGGTCAAATTTTACTCCCGTATAAATCGAATCGGGAATATCATTTCGTACTCTTGGCGGCAGAGTGACGAGCGCATCTGAGATATCGCTTCCCGATGCGGTCAGAAGCACTCTGTAATGCTCCCCCATCTCCTCCTCAAGACGCAGGAAGGTGTTGGTCAATTTCGTCACCCTGTGGTTATAATCATCCGAAATATTACCATTTGTATATACTACATAAAAATATATATCCTCGCAGTCGGAATCGGAAACCAGCAGGCTGTAGGAAAAAGCCCCTGTGCAAACGGGCTTTTCACCGTGGTTTTTAACCCTTATGTCAGCATATCTGCTGTCTATGTATTCCCACATCTTATCAGCGGCTCTGTTGATCGCCTTTTCACTGCCGCCCGAGGTCAGCGCGGTACATATTATGGCCGCAGTCAGCAGCAGACCCATCACAATGAGCATTGCATCGCTGCGTCCCATACGCTTTCTCTCTCCGCTCAAGATATCACCTCTTTATCCTGAAAAGACCCACGGACAGATTCTGACCGTGGGTCTGCACCTCTTAAAATCAATAATTTTCCTTCTTGATTTCGAAGTATGCTTCGGGGTGTGCACATACGGGGCACATCTTCGGAGCCTGCTTGCCAACATGAATGTGTCCACAGTTGGAGCACTGCCAGATCATGTCGCCGTCACGGGAGAATACAAGTCCGCCCTCGACGTTCTCAAGAAGCTTGCGGTAACGCTCCTCATGCTCCTTCTCGATCTTGCCTACAGCATCGAAAAGATAGGCGATGTGGTCAAAGCCTTCTTCCTTTGCTACCTTTGCAAACTCAGCGTACATCTCTGTCCACTCGTAGTTCTCGCCTGCTGCGGCATCTGCAAGGTTTACGGTTGTGGTGGGAACTTCGCCGCCGTGGAGGAGCTTGAACCATATCTTTGCGTGCTCCTTCTCGTTGTTTGCGGTCTCCTCAAAGATTGCAGCTATCTGAACATAGCCGTCCTTCTTTGCCTTGGATGCGTAATATGTGTACTTGTTTCTTGCCTGGGACTCTCCTACGAAAGCGGCAAGCAGATTAGCTTCTGTACGTGTTCCTTTTAATTCGGGCATAATAGTTTACCTCCTGAAAATATTCTTACAGTCAGTATACACCAAACTGATGATTTTATCATAGCATATTTTGTCTTTAAATCAATGCTTTATTTGTGAACACAGGAAATTTTTCTGCATATAACGTAGAAAAGGAGGTGTCAAAAATGGCTTTTTCAGACCGTGAGCTTATAGCGAGGCTTGTCCAGTGTGAGGCAGGAGGCGAAGGGGACAGCGGCATGAGGGGAGTTGCAAGCGTGGTCATGTCAAGAGTGCGTGCCTCTGGGGGCGAATATGCACGGGTCAGCAACGGCGGCAGTGTCCGTGCGATCATCTTTCAGCCCGGTCAGTTCAACTGCGTCGCCGAAACCCTCGGCGGCCGCTACAACGCACAGAACATCTACAACATGCGCCCCGAGGCTATTCATTATTCCATCGCCGACTGGGCTCTGGCAGGAAACAGGCTGGCCGCAGTCGGTGATTCTCTGTGGTTTTTCAATCCCTACTCCAGCTCCTGTCCCACCTATTTCCCAAGCAATGTGGGCGTGTTCGCCGCACGTGTGGGTGACCACTGCTTCTATCAGCCCACGCCGTCCTATTACAATACATAAAAAGGAGATAATTTCATGAAAGTAAACAATCAGATGTACCGAGGCTGTGCAAGCGGCAGATGTTCTAATCCACGAAGCTCTTATCCTTCCTCAGGCAGTACGCCCTATTCTCCGCAGAGCGTGGGAAACATCTCAGACTATCCCCCTGTTCCCACCAATGTCGCCACCTCCCCCTCTGCACCCTCTTCTCAGGTAAGTGTCGAGAATTTTCAGGAGATGCTCTCTAACCTTATTGGCTCATATGTCATAACAGAGCTTCTGATAGGCGTTGACCGTCTGGTGCTTCGGCAGGGTTATCTGACCGCTGTCGGACCGAGCTATTATATTTTTTATGATTCCGAGCCAAAGTCCAGCTCTGTATGCGATATCTATTCGCTGAAGTTCGTTACCTTCTTTGATTCCCGAGAACGCCCCACCACCGAGGAATTTGACCGCTGGCTCGATTCCCTGCGGCAGGACTCCTATGTTTTTAACAGCAGTGAAGCATAATTAACAGCGTGTACACAGAAAAAACATTGTAAAACTCGGCTTCGTATGATATTATATCTACAAGTTTACTGCACAAGGGGATAATAATATGGAAGATAAAAAAAGGCAGAATACAGTGGAGCTTGATACTGACGGCGACGGCAGCATAGACACCGTTTACGTGGATTTCGACAATGACGGTATTCTCGATGCCGCTTACATCGACTCTGACGGCGACGGAATGGCGGACACCGTACTGCTCGACACCGACGGGGACGGCGAACCCGACACCCTGCTTTTTGATTCCGACGGCGACGGGGAATTTGAATCGGAAACCAAGCTTAAATAAGGCGGTATATCATGACAAAATCAAAAAATCTCAAAACTGCAAGAACCTTTGTATATATCCTGCTGGCTGTTACTACAGTTGCAGCGGTGGCTTTTACGATTTATTCCATTATAAGCATTCTCCGCTCTCCCTTTACAAGCTTCCCCTGGTGGTCGGCATTCAGCTTCGCTGCTATCTATTTTCTGCCCTTTCTTGTCCCTGAGATAGCCTGCTGTGTTATTTTCTCCATTTTCTACAACAAACGTGCAAAAGCTGAACAGCAGCAGAACGAACAATGATATCCCCCTTTTTCGTGAAGAAAAGAGGAGTCAGACTGTCAAAGAACCACTTAATACCTCCCTCTGACGAGGGAGGTGGCGCGGCTTAGCCGCGACGGAGGGAGAGAAATCGCACGATAATGCGATTTTTGACTACCCCTCAGTCACTTAAGTTCGCCATTGGCGAACTTGGCGACAGCTCCCCATGTTCGGGGAGCCAAGAGTATGTACTTTTTGATAAGCTCAACCCCCTTTTCCTAAGGAAAAGGGGGTTTTCTTTTTATAATATAGAAAATAATTACTTTTGCTATGGACGAATCGCAATACTTATTATATAATA
>JAZSNZ010000070.1:0-2929 GCA_045536645.1 Acutalibacteraceae bacterium | reverse complement strand
GCTTGCATCGTGAACAACAACGCCTGCGCACTCGTGAATAAGTGCCATGGGCAGCTTTTTCTTAAGCGCCTCGGGAGAACGCAGTCCCTGATAATATCTCTGGTCTGCTGCGCAGATTGAGAGAAATCGGGGACGAACAATAACATCTGAGGTGTTAAGGTCAATATTTGAAAAATTGACCTGTATCTGTTTTGGGGCAATAAGGCGGTAGACTCTGTTAATCATGGCTCAGTTCCTCCGCAACTATTGCCTCAGCGAGGCGCAGGTCAAACGGAGTGGTGATCTTCATGTTATAGGCATCGCCCTTGACCATGCGAACAGTGCGTCCGGCAAGAATGAATATCTTGCAGGCGTCGGTGAGTATTTTCTTCTTGTCCTCACTCAGAGCGAAGAAATCCTCCTCGAACATACCGATGCGGAAGGTCTGTGGTGTCTGACCGTTATAGAGCTCATCACGGACAGGTATCTCGTCAAGCTGCATTCCGTCGGAGGAACGAATTATGGTATCCGTTGCAGGAATGACGGTATCTGTAGCACCGAACTCGAGAGCAGCGTCGATATTTTCCTCGATTATACGAGCGGAAACAAAGGGACGCACAGAATCGTGAGTAATGAGAATGCTGTCCGGGGAAGAATCGGTCTTGCGTATCTCATTTATAACATTGACGATGCTGCCGTTTCTGTCTGCACCGCCTTCAATTACGGTAATACGATCACAATCACCGATCTCTTTTTTGAGAATATCGGTCATGTGTGAAACGTAATCTCTGACTACCGCCACATATATATGGTCAATACGCTCACACATGAGAAATTTCTCGATGGTGTGAATGATTATCGGCTTTCCGCCGACAGAGAGAAACTGCTTGGGCATACCGGTTATGCCCATTCTGCTGCCGACGCCGCCTGCGAGTATTCCGGCATATATCATAAAATATCCCTCCTGAAAGGATTTATCGATTATCGATAAAAACATTATACAGCCCACATACCCCACTGTCAAGTAAAGGGGAAAAAGTTAACAGCTTCACAAAAAACGTGAAGCTGTTTATATCATATATTCCTCTTGCCGTTTTTGATGATTTCAATAATTCTCTCCGTGGCATGACCGTCGCAGGAGGCCATGAACCTGTTTTTGAAATCACGAATCTTCTCCATATCAGCATTTTCCGCATTGCATACCGCATCGGCAAGCTCTTCGGTAGTCCTGACGATGGGGCCGGGGCAGAACTGCTCAAAGGGGTAGTAAAAACCTCGCTCGTCAATATAGTCGTCAATATCGTAGGCAAAGAAAATAAGAGGACGCTCAAGAAGCGAATATTCAAAGATAAGTGAAGAATAATCGGTTATGCAGATATCCGCCGCCATAAGCGCAGTGTCAATGGGGAACGTGGAGGTGATATCAAAGGCAAAGTCGGCACAGCTTTCGGGAATGGACTGTTTTTCCTTTCCCAAAGGGTGATGCTTTATAAGAAGAACATATTCAGAGGGAATACTGCTTCTGAACTTATCAATGTCAAGCTCAAGGGGAGTGTGACCGCCTGTAGGCTCACCTCGGAAGGTGGGAGCATACAATATAATCTTTTTACCTACTATCTGAGGAATTGTCTTTTCAAGAATCTGCCTGCTCTCGGAAAGCTTTTCTTTATCGTAGTAGACATCAGTGCGGCTTGTGCCCACAGGAACGACCCGTCTGGAGTCACCCTCCTTAATGTTCATAGCCTCTTCGTAAGCCCAGACGACCTCGGGACTGCTGACGGTGACAAAATCGTTGTTTCCGTAGACAGGGTATTTTACATACTCTTCTTCACTGCCGCCCACATTCTTATCAGCAAGGCTGATGCCGAACTTTTTGAAAGCACCGCAGGCGTGCCAGGTCTGAATGGTTATGGTCTCGGGGCGTATTTTAAGACAACCGTAGGCCGAAGAACCTTCATTTACAAAAACGCATCTTGCATTTCCTATATCCTTTGTCATTCTGATGCAGTTTTTCAGAAATTTAAGAAATCCTGTACGTCCCTGCCCGATGCACTGCAGGCTGATGTTCCAGTCGCCCTCTTTGCGTAAAGATTCGTCTATGAGTGCAAAGTTATCGCTGAGTGTGTCAAAACGCATCTCAAGAAAGACAACTTTCTTTTCGTCAACCTTTCCTCTGCTGTGCAGAAAATAGGAGAAGGGCAGAATAACACGCATTGCAGCGAATTTACATAATTTTTTAACAATACTGTCTGCAGCCATATATTAAGCCTCCGTATAAAGTGTTGGATTAATCTGTGTTCCATTGACCGTTTTCAAATCTGCTGCCATTGTAGATACCGTCAAACTCACCGACAGCAAGAGAAGTGCAAATCTCGGCAAGGCGAGCGGTGGTGCTGTAATCGCCTCTGACAACATATCTTGCAGAGAAAAGCTCGCCGCTTTCATCGAAAGAAACTTTTCCGCAGTCTATAGCGTCCATAAGCTCTTCGGCAGTCTTTACCTTGATAAAGGGAATATCCTTGAAATAGTCGATATAGAATCCGCGGCCTGCATCGTAATCATCCCAGTCAAAGCAGTAGAGTGCAATGGGCTTGCCTGCAACAGCGGCCTCAAAAATAATAGCGGAATAATCGCTGACTATGAAATCTGCAAAGGCTACAAAATCAAGCCCCATAAAGAGATTTCCGTCCTGACGGTTTTGGGCAGAGTCTGTAAAAATTCTTTCCTCACCGCTGTGTGCTTTGATGACGAAATTATATTTCTCATAATCTATTGCCAAGCAGATTTTGTCAAAGGTGGTTTCCATATATTCATCGCCGTACCCCTCGCCACGGCGGAAAGTGGGAACATAAACGATGTTTTTCTTTCCGTTGTCGAGCTGAGGATAAGCAGAAAGAATAGCATTTTTCGATGCAGAGGTGTACTCTTCCTTTGTCAGATAATCTATTCT
>JAZSNZ010000282.1:0-2087 GCA_045536645.1 Acutalibacteraceae bacterium | reverse complement strand
CTGCGGAGAGCGACACAAGGGATTCTCCCTTGTGAATCCCACCAAAGGGGCAAAGCCCCCTTTGGAAACCGTTACTTTTCCTCGAGCTCGCCGCCGAGGATTTCTATGGGCTCACCATCGCAGCCGTCTATGGTGACGTTTTTAAGAACTACTTTCTTTACATTTTTAAATCTCAGTCCTGCCCTGCTGTGAGGCTCGATGTCGCACATCATTGCAGGGAAGCCTTCTCCTGCGTCGGGCTTGGCGGTGAAGGTGACATTGTCTATCTCAACCGAGCCGATAGGCTGTTCGGGCAGTCCGTGGAAATATCCTGCCGCATATTCGTAATTTTCGCACTGAATATTACGGAATGTAAAGCTGCCGAGGTACGGTGTACCGTCGTCAACAGGTCTCTCGTTCTTATCCTGCACGTATTCGGTCTTGCCATCAGGATCGCAGAAATAGTACATATTGATAACGAGAGGGGTCAGCACGTTGTTCATCTTTATATTTGAAAACTCAACGCCGTCGATAACAGCATACTTTCCTCTGCCGCGGCGTGTCTTTATCCTCAGGCCTCTGTCGGTGTGGTCAAACCAGCACTGGCTGACAGTCAGGTCCTTTACACCGCCTGACATCTCACTGCCCAGCACCACAGCACCGTGTGCATACTCCATAAGGCAGTTGCGGATAACATGGTGTCTTGCGGGAGTGCGGTACTTCATGCCCATGTACATCTTGCCTGCCTTGATGGCGATTGCATCGTCTCCGACGGAAAAACGCACGCCGATGTAATCCACGCCGTCGCAGGATTCGGGGTCTGTGCCGTCAGTATTGGGGCTGTCCTTTGGAGCCTCAACGGCTATGTCATAGAAACCTATATTATGCGAAAAGAATGGGTGGAAGTTCCACGCAGCGGAGTTTCTGCCTGTAATGCCGTGGAATTTGATATTCTCACAGTTATTGCAGAAGAACAGTCTGGGTCTTCCCTCGGGTCTCTCCTTGGGATTTATCCACCATACGGAGTTCTGCGCGTTGCCGTCGATTACGCCCTTGCCGACGATATGGATATCCTCTGCATGGTGGGCACTTATAAAGCTCTGGTGGCAGGGCATGGGAGTTCCCTCAAAGCTGCTTATCTGTACTTCCTTTCCTGTACAGGGGTCGATTATCTCGCCGGGCCAGACGGGATAATGAGAAGGCTCAGTATCGCCCAGCAACACTGCACCCTCGCAGAGCTCAAGGGTCATGTGGCTTTTAAGGACGATGGGTCGAATATAGTATGTGCCTGCAGGCACTCTTACTCTGCCGTTCTTTGCACAGGCATTTATTGCAGTCTGTATTGCGGTGGTGTCGTCAGTAACTCCGTCTCCCACTGCACCGAAATCAGCGATGCTTATGCAGGCAGATTCGTATTCTGTATGTGCCTCAATGCTGAAATCGCCCACAGAAACGGTGTATTCGGTATCGGGTTTGAGGTCAAAAAGAGAAAAAACGTTGGTCTTTACATCTTTCAGCACCACTTCGCCGTTGAGCTTTACGTCATAGGGCTCTTCGCTGTAATAGGGGGTGTCGTTATCCAGTTCAAAGCAAAGGGATACAGATGATCGGTATATTTCATGAAAGGTCATGACAAACCTCCTGTAAATATTCTTTCACTGTTTAACGGCGGTAAGGTTCCCCCCGACCGCCGTTTGATCTTATCTTAATTCAGAAGGCTTGAGATTGTCCATATCATCGAACACCTGATTTTCGCCGCCCATAGCCCATATGAAGGTATAGTTGGAGGTGCCGCAGCCGCAGTGGATAGACCATGACGGAGAGATGACAGCATCAAAGTTCTGCATGACGATGGGGCGAACCTCCTGAGGCTGATTTATAAAGTGTATGATTACGTCATTTTCAGGCAGTCCGTAATAGGTGTAGACTTCCATTCTTCTCTCGTGGGTGTGACAGGGCATGGAGTTCCATACACTGCCCTTTTCAAGCTTTGTAAGGCCCATGAGAAGCTGACAGGTCTCAAGTACATCGGGGTGTATAAACTGATTGATAACTCTCTTGTTGGAGTTTTCTTCTCCGCCGAGAGGACGCTTGTTTGCTGCCTCTAT
>JAZSNZ010000034.1:0-9453 GCA_045536645.1 Acutalibacteraceae bacterium | reverse complement strand
GGGAAGATACTGCCGAGATACCCTGTCTCGATGGTGTTTGCATCGTTGCTCAGAGCGGATATGTAGAGAGAGGAATTTTCCCCTGAGAAAGCGGAGATGTTCTTTTTTGTAAGCTCAGAAAAAACGTATTCCTTGTATTGCCCTATGCCTCGGGTGATAAACTTAGGCTTTGAATGATAGGCGAGCAGGAAAGCAAAGGCAATAACGCATATGCCTGCTGCGGCCATCAGAGTGATATCCAAAAGAGTAAAGCCTGTGTCATAGCCTGCGATAAGGTCGAGAATCTGCTGAATGAGCCATGCCACAGCAAGTGAACAGGCTGTGCTGAGAATAATTTCAATGATGCCAAGCAGTAAAAGCCATTTACTGCCTTTATAAAATTGCCTTGTAAAAGGTCGAATACTTATTTTCATTTTCCTTTGCTCCTTTTATATTTCAGATTTTAATTCTTCCCAGAGATTTTTAAGCTCCTCGCCCCAGTCGTCCGTAACAGTAAGTCTTTCTATACCGTCCATAGCAGTGACGCCGATATCGTCCGAGGCAGTGGCATATTCTATATCGCTGATGCAGAATTTTATTGCATGAGCATTATAAACGGGAGAAGCATCAAACTTTCTCGCAATCTTCTGTGCCGTTGAAAGGTAGAATCTTGATTGTTCTGCCTGACCGAGCTTATATGAAAAGCAGGCGCAGGCGGCATAGGCAACAGATGTTATCTTGTCAAGATAACATACCTCATCTGCATCAGTTTTGACTGACTCAAAAAAGCGTATTGCCCATAAAGCTGCATCGAGAGCAGAGGCAAAATCCTCTTTTCTGCTGTAGTAATTCATATATCCGCTCATGCACCGTACAAGTGCGATTACAGAATTTGCAAAAGCCTTCGTAAGAAAGGGTGCGGCCTCGTCTTCGCTGTATTCCTCGGAAATAGAGCAGGCAAGACCGATAAGAGAATTATTTATACCGCCTGCGTTGTATTTTTTCAGAATTTCTATGCTCTTGCCCATCTGACCGAGTTTTATGTAACAGGTAGCGATATCCGATCGGATAGTTATCTCGCTGACCTCGGGGTCGTCATTCTGAGAAAGCAGGAGAATTGAATGCTCCATAAGTTCTATCGCCTTCATAAGGAATTTTGTATCTGTTGTTTCTATACCTCGTCTTTCGTAGGTTTCCGCACAGCAGAATACGACCTTGAATGTGTTCGGGTATTTGAGCAAAGCCTTTTCACATTCTGAGACCGCACTGTCAAAATCTTTGGAACACATATATGCCTTGATTCGTTCGACTATGTCGTCTATGGCAGAGCTCTGCATTTCGTAGCCTAAGAGCGAATCGACAGAGACTTCGAACAGGTCGGCAATCTCAAGCAGAAGTCTTATCTCGGGCATGGAGGCTTTGCTTTCCCACTTGTAAACCGCCCCCACAGTAACGCCCAGCGCTTCGGCCAGCTGTTCCTGTGTCATTTTCCTTTCACGACGCATTGTCTTTATGTTTTCTGCAAGCTTTATGTTCATATACCGTACCTCACTTGTATTATGGTGATATTTTAGCACAATAGACTGCCAAATGGAACTTACTGTACGTATAATTAGTATAATAAAAATTATACCTTGGGTAAGGGTGAATGCATGGTACAAAATATTGCAATGACCGCCTTGCCGTTTACGGAACGTATATTTCTTAAAATATTTGCATTACTTGCAAAGAATCAATTCGGAGAGGCCAAGGGATTTAAGCAGAAGTTTTATCAGACTGCCAGGGATACTGTAAAATTCGATATTCTCGACTGTCACTACTGCAGATATTGCAGAATGTGCGGCTGCACTGAGCTGATACATACCTTCTGCGACAGTGATGCCTACTGCTTCGGGAATCTGTCCAAGCTCGATTTTGTACGGGAGCACACCCTTGAAAACAGCGACAGGTGCAATTTTACACTGATGAGAATTAAAAAGTGACTGCCTTCGGGCAGTCACTTTTTGCTGTCAATATCATTGAATTTATTCCCGTGAGTGATATAATCAAACATAAGCAAAGCAATTGAGAGGACAGGAGAATCCCCATGATTTTTGAAAAAGCAGGCATTGATGATATTGAAGCACTGGTAAAATTAAGGATAGATTATCTTACAGAGGACTATGGCGAAATACCGAAGAAGCAGATCGTTCAGATTTCAGATAAGATGCCCGACTATTACCGCAGGCATATTGATAAAGACCTGTTTGTGTATGTTGCAAGAGAACATAAGGAAATAGTCAGCGGCTGCTTTCTCCTTGTTACGGAAAAGCCCTCGAATCCGACCTTTATTAATGGTCTGGTGGGCACGGTGCTGAATGTATACACAAAGCCCGAGTACAGAAAAAGAGGCATTGCGAGAAAACTGCTTGAGCTTCTGCTGTCCCACTCACGGGAAATGGAGCTGGATTTTGTGGAGCTGAAAGCCACCGATGCAGGCTATAATTTATATAAATCTCTCGGCTTTGATGATGTGGTCACAAAATACCACAATATGAAGTTCCCAATCAAAACAAACTGACAGACACACTCGAAAACAGGTGCAAAAATGACCGATATAAAAGTAACAGATGTAAGAAAACAGCAGGGCGACAGTGCCTTTCTGATAGATGACGGAAAGACTGCGATTCTTTATGACACAGGCTTCGGATTTACAGGGTTTGAGGTTGCAAAAAATATAAAGTCAGTCCTTGGCGAAAGACCACTTGACTATATATTTTTGACCCATTCCCATTATGACCATGCACTTGGGAGTGCGTACATTCTGAGATGTTATCCCGAGGCAAAGGTCGCAGCAGGCAGATACGCAGCAGAAATATTCAAGCGTGACGGAGCAAAACGCGTAATGCGTGAGCTGGACGCAAAGTTTGCGGCAAAATGCGGCGTGACCGACTATGAATTTCTCGGTGATGAGCTGAGGGTGGACATTCCTGTCGATGACGGAGACGTTATCAGGGCAGGGAATATGACCTTTGAGGTAATAGAGCTTCCGGGTCATACACGCTGCTCAACAGGCTATTACTGCCGTGAAGAAGCGCTGCTTCTTTCCACAGAGACTCTCGGAGTGTATGACGGAGACAGTATCATAGCCCCGTCCTATCTTGTGAGCTGCAAAATGGCGATAGAGTCAATAGAACGTGTGTCAAAGCTTAATATAAAACAGCTCCTCGCGCCTCATTACGGCATTCTCAGCGACAGCCAGACTGAATTTTTCCTCAAAAATATGAAGTCCGCCGCAGAAAATGCAGCACTGATAATGATGGAGGGAATAAAGAGCGGAAAGACCGCCGAAGAGCTGATTGCAGATTTCAAAGCACGATACTGCCATGGTCATGTGAGAGATATTTATCCCGATGATGCCGTAAATCTTAATACATCAATTATGATAGAACTTGTCCGAAAGGAGCTTATGGGAGAAGTATAATTTAAATATCAGAATAATCCCCTCACAGTCAACAGGATTACCTTGACCGTGAGGGGATAGTTTATTCGGCTGTTATTGCATCTGCCTTACCGTATTTTCTTACACAGAAGCAGAGTATCATAAAGAAAATCAGACAGCATTTGATTTCAACGCCGATTTTTCTTGTCAGATATCTGCTGTATGATATATTTCATGGCTTTCTTCCTTTGCAAAGGTTGTACTTGTATTTTAACATCTGATTTTATTATTTCAATCTGCAAGGGTACAAGTGACACTTTATACGGCATAAAATGCACAGGCTAAGTTGTGATTTGAGCCGTTACTTGTGTAATCATGCCGTATGTGGTACAATAACCTCACTGCATGACAGATACCAAAAAAGAGAAAACGAGGAATGAAAAGTGATAACAGACATCAAAAACACAATATTTGAAAAGTATCAGGTCAGAAAGAGCAAGAAGCAGAAGACTGCTTTTATCGAGTACATAAAGGGTATATGCGAAGAAAATGACATAAACTGCACGGTGGAAGAAAAAGGCTTAAGCCGAAATATTGTAATGGGTGCGACTCCCGAAGAGAGCGAAGTTGTAATGACTGCTCACTACGATACCTGTGCGAAAATGATAGTTCCCAATTTTATAACACCAAAAAATTTCCTGGCTTATCTTATCTACCAGCTGCTGATAACAGCGGTGATACTGGGAGCAGGCGGCGCTGCAGGCTGGCTTGTGGGTAAGTTTGTTTCAAAGAGCCTTGCGATGCCTGCATTTGCAGTGATGACCTTTGGTCTGCTTTTCCTTATGATGGCAGGGCCTGCCAATCGGCATACTGCAAACGACAATACCTCGGGCGTAATAACAGTGCTCAATACAATGCTTTCAATGACAGAGAAGCAGAGAGCAAAGGTGTGCTTTGTGCTGTTTGACAATGAGGAAGTAGGCCTGCTTGGTTCTGAGGCATTTAAGGAGATGCACAAAGTAACAATGAAGAAAAAGCCCCTTCTCAATTTCGATTGTGTTTCCGATGGAGATTATCTCTTTGCAAAGCTTCCCTTCAGAGACAGAAAGAGCGAGTTCGGCAATAAATTCAAAAGCATTATGGAAAAGCACGCAAAAGAATACGGCATGATTCCCGTAATCGGAGCATCGGGCTTTTATCCTTCCGACCAGGCTAATTTCGGACATGGCGTGGGTATCGCATCACTTAATAAATCAAAGCTCTTAGGACTTTATATGGACAAAATACACACAGGCAAAGACACAGTGTTCACCGAGCGCAATATCGAATGCCTGACGAAGGCAATGCTTGAATTTGTGGAAGCTGAGTAAGTAATGTGGAAGAAATAAAAGCAAAGTGGGCATTGCCCGAAATATACATGGAATTTCTGGAGGCAATGGTAAAATGACAGAAAAAGTAAACCTCTTGGAACAGGCAAACAATGTAAAATCTTTGTTTGAATACAAAAGAGTAGGAACACTGAACGATCATATGCTCAATGTTCTGCAGGCCGAGAACCGCACATTGGATTTTCATGTTCATGAGAATTCCGACGAGTTGTTCTACTGCATAGAAGGTCAGTTCGATATTGAATTTGACGATGGGTTCACCCATCTTTGCCGGGGTGATATGATAATCATACCCAAAGGCACAAGACATCGTCCCGTGTGTAAAGGCCTTGTAAAATGCCTGCTTATGGAGATAGAAGGCACATTGAACAGGGACAATACAGGCGGAACTTACGGAGAGTAGCATGAACAGAAAACAGCTTGAAAAATACATAGCAGAGACTTACAATGCCGCTTCTGAGCACCCGTGGGCACCGGATACCATGCACACGGTTTTCCGTCATGGCAATAACCGCAAATGGTTTGCAGTAATAATGGAAATACCGAGATCAAAGCTCGGCATCAATGAAGAGGGCATGATAAATATCGTAAACCTCAAGTGCGATCCTTTGATGACAGGCTCTTTTCTGCAGGAAGAGGGGATATACCCTGCATACCACATGAGCAAGACGCACTGGATATCGGTAGCGATAGACGGCAGAGCAGACGAAGAACGGCTCAGATTTCTGCTTGAATTAAGCTTTGAGCTGACAGCAAAGAGGATTACAAAGCCAAAAAGGAGCAAATAATGTCCATTGAAAGAATAGAAGATCTGATAGATAAAATAAACAGTTGTGAAAGCTTGAAAGAAAACCTTGATATATTTTCCGACGTAATTTTTCTCAATACGCCGGACATAGGTTCTGAGGACGAGATCGATGATGTGCATACCGACTGGAGTATAGAGCGTATGTGCGCCTTTGCCGAAGACGGTTCAGGCGGAAGATTTTATCTTCTCAAGGATGGTACAATTGGCTTTGAATCCTCCGAGGGACAGGCAGACCGCATTGCAGAAAATACAGATGATTTCCTCGGACTCATTGTGTACTGTCCTTTCTGGGTGGATTTCTGCGGTGTACGTTCGATAAGCTATCAGAAGGACAGAAAAGGCTTCTTTGAAGAGACCGAAAAGGAACGAATAGAATCCATGACAGCAGATGGTATGGATTATTACAAAATTCAGAAAGAGGCCACACAGAAACTCGGATTGACCGCCCCGGAGAGCTCATTTGAGATATCTGAAAAGTTTTATAAGGCAGTGATAAAGGAGCCGCGATTCTTTGGCATTTGCAGCGAAGACGGCAGCGACGAAACATGGGAAACAGAGAGCTTGTTTAAGTAATGCTTTGGCAACAGAACGTTACAGTGACTTTTTCAGAAAAATAAAAAACTTTGGAAGGCAATTCGTTCAAAGAATATAACAGAACCACCATTGTGCTGTGAAGCTGCAATGGTGGTTCTGCAATTTATGAGATTGTGCAGAGCGTTACAGTGATGCGCGTCTGTGTCCGCGCAGATACTTTGCATAACCGAATTTGTGTACATATGCTTTTCTGATTCTGCCTGCAAGATTTTCTTTTGCAGACTGTGCGCTGTCGTCCGAGGAATAAAGCACCTTGCCTGTCAGAGCGAGGAAAGATGACAGGCACTCGCCTGTTGTCTCATCAATCCACGGGCACTCCTCCCGAACACGCATTCCGAACTCGGTCAGTGTTTCAAATTCTGCCCGCTTCATGCCGCACGCAGACAGCACCCATAAAAGCTTTCCGCAGTGCGCTATGATCGGATAGACGCTGCGGCCGCCGTATTTCCGCCATATACGTATACGCCAGGCAAACCGTCTGAAAAATGGCCTGAAAGCGACGAAAATGACAGCGGCGGCGGCTGTTGCCCCATAGGAATAAAGCAGTATCTGTCTGAGAGCGGAGTTGTTCCGCTCTGTTTTGTTTTCTTCGGCGTCTGTCTCGGAAGTGTTTGTTATATTCTCCATCGGAGATGTTGCAGGGTCATATACTATCCAGCGGCCGTCGATATACAGCTCTGCCCATGCATGGGCACAGTCACTTGTCACTGTGAACGATCTGCCGTTATCACTGCCGATGTAATACCCCTGCACATACCTCGAGGGTATGCCGACGCACCTTGCCATAACGGTCATGGCCGATGCAAAATATGCACAATACCCCTTTTGGGAATCAAAGAGGAAGTAATCGACGAGATCACGTCCCTTGGGCAGGCCTCTTATGTAGGTCTCATAGGTGCAGTCGGCGAGGATACGCATCAGCTCCTGAGCTTTGCCCTCATCATTCTCGCATCCCTCTGTTGCCTTCAACGCAAGTTTCTTTACCCTGCTCGGCAATTCATCAGGCAGTGCCAGATAACTCTCCCTCTCCTCAGCTGTCAGCTTGTATTCTGCCTTTTGACTGGGATAATACACATCGTACTCAATGGTCGGCTGCTTAAAAATAAGCCGTACCCCGTCACGAGCGGCGGTTTCGCCTGTATCAACAGACAGGATTTTATGCGAATAGGGCGGATAAAACAGCGTTTTATACTGTGCTTTGCTCTTTTCGGCTTCGGTTATGCGGACACTGCCGTACAGATCTGATGCAGAGAAAATATCAGAGAGCGATATTTCAGGCTCGGAGATGTACCCCGTGCCTTTTATCTCCATTGTGTACATCCACCCTGTACCGATATAGCAGTCATATATACTGCCTGTAAGGCGGTCTGCGTGAGAATCATCGGAAAACTCAGCCTGCAGACATATGTCTGAGACCAGCTCCAGCCAGCCGCTGAGGCTCGACTGGTCCTCCGAATAACCCGACTCTGTGCTCTCTGCAAGCTCATCGCTGTCGCTTATCTTTTCTATCCCCAGCGTCTCACCCAGCTGTACGAGCTGTTCGGGCGGCTTTATTTCAAAGAGCTTTTCCCACTGTATGCGAGTATTCGGGTAGGGCATCACGAAAACGAGCACTGCCGTTATAAGACTGAACATGACAAACCACATGTCACGTGGCTTTTCGGAGAGACCTGAAAGTCTGCGGGCGCAAATCTGACACAGCACGATAAGGATATACGCCATTATCAGTATCGCAGGGATTGTAAGCAGTCTGAATCCAAGCCACACGAACACAATAAGCATAATCACCAGACTGCCTGCGATAATGCACCTCATGGCAAAGCTTCGGTGAAGCACACACACCACAAGGCACAAAGCTCCGCACAGCAGCAGGACTATGGGTAGAACCCTTGCAGAAGCAAGCTCTTCTCCGCTTAACAATGCATTGCATATACTGCCGTTCTCAGACGGTACAAAAAACAGCGCTCCGCCTACACAAACAAATACTGCCGCACTGATGAGCAGAATGGAATTGTTAAGCGCAGCAATTTCCGCAATGGCGGTAAATGCTGCGCACAGAAGCATTGCGTAAAGCAGGGACGAGCCTTCAAGCGCTGCACCCGGCACTCCTGTGAACACAAACGCCGAAATGGCCGAGGCAAGTATAGCCGCAGCCGATGCTCGGGGCACTCTATCGAGCATTGATTGAATTTGCAGTTTACCTTTTTTCATATTTTTCATACCCTCAGGCAAGCAGCCGCTCGATGCGGCATTCGTCAGGAACTGATATTACTCTCAGCTGTGAATTGTCGGCAGAATAACTTGCATCGCTCTGTCCGAACTCCATCAGAACGCATTCTGCCCCTGCTGCGGCCTCCACCTCCAGCTGAGACACTGCGGATGTGTTTTTTCCCGTAGTAAGCAGAGCACAGCAGGGAGCCGTCAGCTTTGGGATAACCACATCGGAATCGCCTGTTCTGAAGGTCATGTGACATGACCAGTCATACAACTGACGAAAATCAGTATATGACCTTATGGCGAATACATTACCCTGTGCATAAACGTCCGCAGGTATGCCGTGAGCGGCGCAGTAATCACATATTGCCAGCAGGGATTCCAGCAGATTGTCCTCTCGGACTATCTGCTTTTCATCATCAGAATGTTTTACGGTGTCCACTGCTATCACCATTGCAGGACGTTCAATATCGCCGAGCTGTCTGACCTTCAATGTACCTGTGCGTGCGCTTGCTTTCCAGTGTATCAGTCGGGGATCGTCGCCCTGCTCGTAGCTGCGTACTGTGTCGGCAGGCTCTGTCTCGGAAGAATTACGAAACTGCCTTGTTCGGTTTCCATCAAGATTAAAAAGTCCGAAAGAGTCGAGATGCAGCACTCTCGGATATACCGTGACACGAAATTCAACCGGCGGTCTGAATGAAAAGGTCATCAGTCCGAGAATGTCGGTTATAAGTATTTTTTCTATTCCGATGGAGTAGAGACCACGCCTGCGGCAAATTACAGGGGAATGAATCTCGTCCTTTTCACCGGGTGCGAGGTTGAAGATTTTATTTTTGTCGAAATCGATTATCTCAGAAAGGTCGGAAAGCGGTATCAGCCTTATCTGCGTAAATGCTGAGGTTGTGTCATTGGCAAGCTGGCAGGTGTACTCCACAGGCTCGTTCTTGACTGCAAAGTGATTGTCAATCAGCTGCACTATGCACATTCTGCGGTATACATACAGCGTGTATGCTGCGGACAGTACAGGCAGCAGCACCGACAGATACAGC
>JAZSNZ010000102.1:0-4382 GCA_045536645.1 Acutalibacteraceae bacterium | reverse complement strand
GAATATTATCTATTTTTTCGCTGTCAGTTATTACATGACCGAAGGGAGAACTGAATGTGTCACCCTCAAAGGGATTGTCTTCCTGCGAAGAGTCCTGAGTGTTTTCAAAATCTGCTTCAGTTGCTTCGAATGGGTCAGAGCCTTTGGTGCAGGCAGGCTCCTCGGCTGTTGGTGCAGAGGAAACAAAGGTAAAGCCTTCTTCGTGCTTTTCTTCATTTGCACAGCCGCCGAGATTTTTGTAGCATTCTCTGTGATGAGGTGTGCCACAGGCAGGGCAGACAACAACATCATCATTTTCCGTAAAAGTCAGTCCGCATACAGGACAATTGTCATAAGCATATCTATACATAGCGATCTCCTTAGAAACAGCATTACAATTATTATACAACTTATTGTGGATTATTACAACATAATTTCGTGAACTAAAAATGAGAAAATAGAAGAATATTCCTTTACAGCAGGTGAAAAATATCGTATAATTTAAAGGTATGGTATTTATAACAGGTCGTACCGATATTACAAGGACAGGATTGATTTAATGCTGCAATTTGAAGAAATTTTACTTAAATTGAGAGATATGGAGCCTGCGCTCAAAGAGCTTTGCGAAGCTATGGGTATTGAGCCGAGCAAAAAGGAGAAGGAGCGTCTTGAGGCGATGAGCTCTCAGGATGGTTTCTGGGACGACATGGAGAACTCTCAGAAGGTGCTTAAAAAGATAAGCGCTCTGAAGAACACCATCGAATCCTATGAGACTCTTTATTCTGCCTACGAGGATGCTATTGCTCTTTCGGAGCTTGCTGACGAAGAGGGAGACCTTTCCATGCTCGATGAATGCACCGAGTCTGTGACTGCAGTCGAAACAAAGATGGAAGAGCTGCGCCTTACAACACTGCTCACAGGAGAATACGACAAGAACAATGCAATTCTCAACTTCCACGCAGGTGCAGGCGGAACTGAGGCTCAGGACTGGGCTGAAATGCTCTACAGAATGTACACTCGCTGGTCTGAGCGTCACGGCTTTACGGTAAAGACCCTTGATTATCTCGATGGCGACGAAGCAGGCCTTAAGAGTGCGTGCATTCTTATCGAGGGTGAAAATGCTTACGGCTATCTCAAGTGCGAATCGGGTGTTCATCGTCTTGTGCGTGTATCTCCCTTTGACTCTTCCGGAAGACGTCATACTTCCTTTGCCTCTCTCGAGGTCATGCCTGAGATAAGCGACGACGTAAATATCACAATAAAGCCTGAGGATCTGAAGGTTGACACCTACCGTTCCGGCGGTGCAGGCGGTCAGCACGTCAATACGACTGACTCCGCCGTTCGTATCACTCACCTGCCGACCGGCATTGTCGTTGCCTGCCAGAACGAGAGAAGCCAGCATCAGAACAGAGATGTTGCCATGAAGATGCTTGTTTCAAAGCTTGTTGAGATCACTCAGCGAGAGCATCTTGAGAAGATTGAGGATATCAAGGGCGTTCAGAAGGAAATTGCATGGGGCAGCCAGATCCGTTCCTATGTATTCATGCCTTATACCCTTGCAAAGGTTCACAGAACAGGCTATGAGATGGGCAACATCACCGCTGTTATGGATGGCGATCTCGACGGCTTCATCAATGCATATCTTAAGGCTCAGAGCCTTGGAAACTTAGGTAATTTTGAATGAGTGAAATAATGATGGTAGCTCCCTGCCTCATGGGGCTTGAGGGGCTTGTATCCAACGAGCTTAAAAGAATGGATGCTCAGAGTGTGCTTGCAGAAAACGGACGGGTGTTCTTTTCGGGAGACGAAAATATTCTTGCACGTGCCAATATATGTTCGCGATATTCCGAGCGTGTTGCTGTTCTTATCGGACGCTTTGACGCACTTTCTTTTGATGAGCTCTTTGAAAAGACAAAAGCTCTCGACTGGAGCAGATGGATAGGGAAAACTGATGCATTCCCTGTAAAGGGAAGCTCTATCAATTCAAAGCTTCACAGCGTTCCTGACTGTCAGAAGATAATCAAGAAAGCAATAGTCGAGAATTTAAAGCAGAAGTACAAGGTCAACTGGCTTGAGGAAACCTCGGTCAGAAAGCAGATAGCTTTCCTGATCTACAAAGATAATGTTTGCCTTATGCTGGAGACATCCGGTGAAGGCCTTCATAAAAGAGGGTACAGGAGAGAGGGTGCGATAGCTCCCATCAAGGAGACCCTTGCTGCTGCAATTGCCGATATATCCTTTGTAAGACGTGACACCCATACAATAGATCCCTGCTGCGGTTCGGGGACACTGCTTATTGAATCAGCTCTGAAGGCTTTGAATATTGCTCCCGGAATGCAGAGGTCATTTGTTTCGGAGCGGTATCCTGAGATTGCGCCCTCTGTATGGCGTGAAGAACGAGCAAGAGCCCGTGATCTTGTGAACAGAAACGCAGGATTTACTGCCTGCGGTTTTGATATCGACGCAAACACACTTGCCATTGCCAAAGCAAATGCCTCAAAGGCAGGGGTTGCAGACAGAATTGATTTTTCTGTCCGCGATCTTCGAGATTTCAGGCAGGACAGAGACAAAGCAGTGGTTATCTGCAATCCGCCTTACGGTGAAAGACTACTGAATATCAGTGAAGCAAATGAACTTTACAGGGCTATGGGACGGGTTTTTAAAAGAACTGACGGCTGGAGCTACAGCATAATCACCCCCGATGAGCAGTTTGAGAAGTTTTTCGGAAGAAAAGCTGATAAACGCAGAAAGCTGTATAATGGTATGATAAAATGTCAGTTGTATACTTATTATAAATAAGGAGTGTAGTGTATGCGTTATTGCTTCATTATCAATCCTGTTGCAGGAGACGTAAAGAATCTTGAAAATTACGATGAAGTCATCAGGGCCTTCTGCGAGCAGAAGGGTATAGAGTACGAGATATTTAAGACGGAAGGCTGCGAGCATGCCACTGAGATAGCACGTTCCTGCGCCGAAAAAGGTGACAGTGTGCGTATATTTTCATGCGGCGGAGACGGCACACTTTCTGAGGTTCTCAACGGTATCGTCGGCTATGATAATGTTGAGCTTGGTTGCATGCCCTGCGGCTCTGGCAATGACTATGTAAAGTGCTTTGGAGATAAAAAGGAATTCTTCGATCTTGAGAAATATGTTTTTTCTGACAGCATTGGAGTCGACCTTATTAAAACCGGCGAGCGCCACAGCATAAACATAACATCCCTCGGACTTGACGCTATAATCTGCGATCAGGCAGACAAATACATCCGCTCAGGAAAGTATTCGGGCAGCAAAGCATATGATAAGGCAATGGTAAAATGTCTTTTCGGAAAGCGTGACAATGATCTCAAGGTCACAATCGATGACGGTGAGGTCATAGAAGGAAAATTCCTGTTCTCCATTGCCGCAAGCGGTATCTGCTACGGAGGAGGATATCACAGTGCTCCCATGGCTGATCCCACCGACGGTGTCCTGGATTTTATTCTTATCAAGTCTGTTCCGTTTCTTAAGATTCCGTTTCTTATCGGTGCTTATAAAGACGGTACATATATAAATAAGAGAAGATTTAAAAAAATAATGTATCTGAGAAAAGGCAGAAAGATGCATATTGAATCAAAAGCACCGGCTGTTGTTAATATTGATGGCGAATGCTGCACAAAAAGCTCGATTACTCTTGAAATAATGCCGAGTGCGATAAAGTTTATCGTTCCTCCTGCATATATTGCTAAAAGAGCGGATAATAATTAGGATAATATTACCAAATTGTTAAAACTTATTAAGCCTTATAAAAAAGACAAAAAAGGCTTGATTTTTATGGAAAACTGATTACAATATCAATTAGCACTCGAGAGATGCGAGTGCTAATATGATTTTAGTTAATTATTTAAATACAGGAGGCATATTATGACACTCAGACCATTGGCAGACAGAGTCGTTCTTAAAATGACCGAAGCAGAAGAGACCACCGCAAGCGGCATCGTACTTCCCGGTGCAGCACAGGAAAAGCCGCAGATTGCAGAAATCGTTGCAGTAGGCCCCGGCGGAATGGTTGACGGAAATGAAGTCACCATGATCGTTAAGGTTGGTGAAAAGGTCGTTATCAATAAGTACAGCGGCACTCAGATAAAGCTTGACGGCGTGGAGTATACCATCGTCGCTCAGTCTGATATTCTCGCTGTTTGCGAATAAGGAGGAAATCACATGGCTAAGATTTTGAAGCAGGGCGAAGATGCAAGAAAAGCCCTTCAGGCAGGTATCGACCAGCTTGCCGATACCGTTAAGATCACCCTTGGCCCCAAGGGCAGAAATGTTGTTCTTGACAAGAAGTTCGGCGCACCGCTTATCACCAACGACGGTGTTACAATCGCAAAGGAAATCGAGCTTGATGACGCTTTTGAAAATATGGG
>JAZSNZ010000135.1:0-8923 GCA_045536645.1 Acutalibacteraceae bacterium | reverse complement strand
GGAAAACAGATTGTAGAATTGTATGTTGATTCATTTTTTGAAAATCAAGGGATTGGAAGCAAGCTTATAAAATATGCTATCGAGCAGTTAGATTGTGATTTTTTATGGGTTCTTGAAAAGAATATAAAGGCAATTCGATTTTATCAAAGGCACGGTTTTGTGATTACAGAAGAAAAACAATATGAAGAAGGCACAACAGAATATATTGTCAAAATGCAGCGATAAATTCCATTTTATCGAACCTATACACACAAAGAGCCTCCCTAAAAAGGGGAGGCTCTTTGTGATATATACAACTCAATCAGTTTACAGCCGTATCTGTGTCCATTTGCCTTTCTTGACTCTCGGCATATACAGCACCAGTCTCACTGTCTGGTCAAAGCACAGGCTTATCCACGCGCCGATAAGTCCCCAACCGATGATATTGCAGAAGAGATATCCGCAGACAGGGCGCATTATGGCTATGCTGAGAAGACTTACCATGGCGGTATATTTTGTATCGCCTGCTCCTCTGAGAGCACCTGCACATATTACCTGCGCTATCTGCAGGAATACTATCAATGCCGTCAGCGGCATTATTATCTTTCCGTAATCAAGCACCGCCTGATCGTCCTGAGTAAACAGCCAGAATATACGCCAGTTCAGGGTTATAAACACCACCGACAGCACAAGAGAACACATAAATCCTATCTTCTGACAGAAGTTTACGTACACCCTTGCAAAATCAGGGCGCTTCATGCCAAGGCTCTGTCCGACCAGTGTCACTGACGAAGCCGACAAACCGTCTGCAAAAGCAAAGCTTATTGTTATAACGTTCATGCCTATCTGATGGGCTGCAAACTCAGTAGTGCCAAGCTTTGCGATTATAAGCGCGAACAGCAGGAAGCCTGTTCTTATGAATATCTGCTCGAGCAATGTGCTTGAACCGACCTTGCATACCGCACCCACCGTCTTTTTGTCAAAGGCGTTGGGTCTTTTCATTTTGAATTTAAGACTTATATAGCTGTCAGCAGGGAGAATGGAGCAGAATGCCATTATACAGCCCACCGCAGTGCCTGCCACCGTTGCGATCGCCGCACCCTTTACTCCGAGGGCAGGGAATCCGAAACGCCCTTCTATGAGCAGATAGTTGAGCACAACATTCACTGCATTTGCGCAGAGGTTTGTTCTCATTGCAATTTTGGTGTTGCCTACGCCTCGCTGAGCTGCGTTTATCATCATGTTGAATATCATGAAAAATCCGCCGCCCATTATTATGCGGTAATACCACGCCGCATCCTCCAGCGTTTCACCTCTTATGGCTCCTGCCGCCAGCATGAACTGTTCTGCAAAAATAACACACACAGCACATATAACGGCAGTCAGCACAAGCGTGATAACTGCGACCTGTCTGAAGGTTCGGTTTGCAGATTCTCTGTCGTTTTCGCCCTTTCTTCGGGCAACCACCGCGCTGAGGGCTACGTTTATGCTTATAAACATCGCCAGCGCTATCCATTTAGGCTGGTTTGTAAGTCCCACTGCGGCTATGGCAGAGGTTCCCAGCGCACCGACCATTATGTTATCTACAAAGGTCGCCAGCGCATTGAAAAAGGATTCCACCGCCGCAGGCCATGCCACCCTAAGCGTATTTTTCAGAAAGGTTCTGTCATCGGGCATTTCGCCGCACACATTACCGCGAACAACTTTTGAGGAATTGAAATATCCTCCGGCCAAGATACCCATTTACACTTCATCTCTTTTCCCTTTTTATAAGATACCAAACTGCTCAAGGAGCACTTTTACTCCCATAAGTATAAGAATTACACCGCCTGCGATTTCCGCACGCTTTTTGTATTTGTCGCCGAATATACTGCCCACCTTGACTCCCAGGGCAGACAGTACAAAGGTCACGATCCCGATAAATGCAACTGCATACCATATTTTGCCTTTCTGGTCATCGGTGAACACCATTGCAAAGGACACGCCTACCACGAGGGCATCTATGCTGGTGGCAACCGCTAAAGGCAGCATGGCTTTTACCGACATATCAGGGCAGCTTTCTTCCTCTTCATCCTTTGAAAATGCCTCACGAAGCATATTTGCTCCTATTATCACCAGCAGTGCAAAGGCTATGTAATTTGCTATGCTTTCTATCCTGCCCTTGAATATGTTGGCAAGATAAAAGCCTATAATCGGCATCGCCGCCTGAAACGCACCGAAATACGCGCCGCAGATCAGTGCGTGCTTCGGCTTTATCTTCTGCAGGGACAGTCCCTTGCAGACGGATACCGCAAAGGCGTCCATTGAAAGTGCCACTGCAATGATGAAAAGTTCAAAAATGCTCATTTTTTATCCTCTCAGAATTTCTGTAAGTATTTGCTTTACCGATACCGCATCGGCTCTGCCCTTCGATTTCTTCATCACCGCTCCGACCAGGGGCATTATCGCCTTGTCCTTGCCCGAGCGGAAATCATCACATATTTTCCCGTTTTCGGCTATTACCTCTATGCATATTTCCATTATCTCGCTGTCATCGGTCTTTTTAAGGTCATCTTCGGAAAGATAGTCGCTGATCTTCCCTCCCTGCTCAATGAGCTTTTCAAGAGTCTCTCGGGCAACGGTGGCGTTGACAGTTCTCTCAGAAAGCAGCTTTGCAAGGTGAGACAGCTCCTTTTCCGAAACGGTGATATTGCAGTTTTCGTAATCGTCCTCGGTTTTAAGATATGCAAAGACCTTGCCAAGCAGAAGTTTTGAAACGGTTTTCGGGTCAGCTCCGTTTTCGCACACTCTGTCGAAGTATTCTGCAATTTTTCTGTATTTTGAGAGAAGTGCGCAATCTTCGGCGGATATACCGAAGGACATATATTTTCCTCTGCGCTGTGAGGGGAGCATGGGAAGCGCCTTGCGTATATTTTCTATGTACTGCTCTGTAAGGCAGAGCGGTGCAAGGTCAGGCTCGCGCATGAAGCGGTAATCCTTCGCAGATTCCTTTTCACGCATGGGCTCTGTGCGGTTGTTCTTTTCGCTCCATCTCAGGGTTCTCGATTCTATCTCTCCGCCGTTTTCAAGTATCTTACACTGGCGCTCGTACTCGTATTCCACCGCTTTCTGGGAAAAGGCTATGGAATTTACGTTTTTTACTTCCGTTCGCGTGCCGAGCTTGCTTTCACCCTCAGGGCGCACCGACACGTTCACGTCGCTTCGCATTGAGCCCTCCTGCATTCTGCAGTCGGAAACTCCTGCGTGCTTCATTATAAGACGAAGCTCCTCAAGATATTCCTTTACCTGCAGAGGAGAATCAAGACACGGCTCGGTGATTATCTCAATGAGAGGCACTCCGCCTCGGTTGTAGTCTGCAAGTATCTCTCCCTTTTCATACATCAGCTTTCCTGCGTCTTCCTCAAGGTGGATTCTCTCTATCAGCACCACCTTGCCCGAGGGCAGAGTAAGCTTTCCCTTTCCGCAGATGGGCCTGTCATACTGGGATATCTGATAGCCCTTCGGAAGGTCGGGGTAAAAATAGTTCTTTCTGTCAAAATAGGATACTGTGTTTATCTCACAGCCGAGGGCAAGGCCTGCCCGAACAGCAAGCTCCACTGCCTGCATATTGAGGGTGGGCAATGCTCCCGGCATTCCGAGACACACCGGACACACCGAAGTGTTTGGCTCACCGCCGAAACCTGCCTTGCACTTGCAGAAGACCTTTTCCTCCGTCAGCAGCTCGATATGGGTCTCAAGTCCGCACACAAGCTCGTATTTCATATGATACTCCCCCTTTCAGAAAGAGTATACGCATTCTGTGTAAGCTGTTCAAAGGCATGGGCGCAGTTGAGTATTTCCGCCTCGCCGTGCATTCTGCCGATAAGTTGTACTCCTATGGGAAGAGCGTTGCTGTCATATCCGCAGGGCATGCTCAACGCAGGCACCTTTGCAAGATTTGCCCCCACGAGATAAGCATCTGTTCTGTATTCCTTTATAAAATCCTTTTCTGAGTCGATTCTTTTTGCTGTCTGAGCACTTGAAGGGCTCAGAATAATATCGCACTGTGTTAATGCAGCATTGATGGATGCGGCTATGGCACCTCTTACCTTCTGTGCCTTTTCGTAGTACTCAGCACGGCCGTCAGCCGAAAGCACCATTGTACCCATCAGAATGCGGCGCTTTGCCTCTGCGCCGAAGCCGTCTGCACGTGCTTTTGTCATTATCTCATTTACATTTTCTCCCCCTGTGCGGTTTCCCACTCTCACAGAGTCAAATCTGCTTAAATTGCAGCTTGCCTCGGCACAGGCGATGACGCAGTAGACCTGTGCGGCGTATTCGATATATGGAAGCTTTATACTGACAATTTCCGCACCGGCTTTTCTGAGTACGGAGACCGCCTCATTTACTGCCCTGACGACCTCTTCTCCTGCACCCTCAAAAAGCTCAGGTGCTATGCCGATTTTCATGCCATTTATGCCGCCGTCCAGATACGGCGACACTGCCTTTCGCTCCTTTGAAAACGAGGTTTCGTCCATTCTGTCCTGTACATTCAGCGCATCAAAGACAAGAGCACAATCTTTTGCATTTACTGTTATCGGGCCTATCTGGTCAAATGATGGTGCAAAGCCCACAAGCCCGAATCGAGAAATACTGCCGTAGGTAGGTTTAAGTCCCACTACGCCGCAGTATGCAGAGGGAAGTCTTATGCTCCCCCCCGTGTCAGAGCCCAGAGAATACACCGCCAGCTCTGATGCAACGCTTGACGCACTGCCGCCCGAGCTGCCCCCTGCCACATGGGCGGCATCAAAGGGATTTTTAGCTGTGCCAAAGCAGGATGTCTCACAGGATGAACCCATGGCGAACTCGTCCATATTTGCCTTGCCCAGCATCACAGCACCGCTGTTTTTTAGTATCTCCCATGCAGTGGCACTGTATGGAGGCTTCCAGCCTCTGAGGATATCTGAACAGCAGGTGGTTTCTATGCCCTTTGTGCATATGTTGTCCTTAAGTGACATGGGTATGCCGTCGAGCATTCCCAGACTCTCGCTCCTTGCGATGCGCTCGTCCGCCTCCTTCGCCGCTTTGAGGGCTGTTTCTTCCGTTATAAGGCAGTATGCACCCAGCTCGCCGTTTTTCTCTTTTATCTTTTTTATAAGGCTCTCTGTCAGCTCAGCGCAGGATACCTTCTTTTCGTCCAGCAGTGAGCGGATTTCTGAGATGGTCATTTTCGCTCACCTGCCTCTATTCTGAAGAATCCGTCCTTCATGTGCATTGCGTTTCGGGAAAGGTCATTTATATCTATCTCGCAGGAACACCTGCCTGCACTTCTGTCCTTTTCCTGCGGCACGGCATTTTCGGTCTCTATCATCGCTGCCGCCTCGCTTATCTGCTCGGCAAACTCTGCCATTCTGCACAGCTCCTGCTGTGCCTTGTGCAGTTCTTCTTCATTAAGCTTTATTTTTGCCATTTCGGCTATTTTTTCTGTCATCTGAAGAGTTATCATATTTCTTAAAACCTCTTATAATCCGACGCTTTTTCTTTTTGTGTATCAACTTATATTATACTCCACCCATCACTTAATAATCAAGCCGTTCTCAAAGAGGTTTGTCATGTTCACATATCTTTCACCTATTATCCTTGTGGTCTTTTTCACTATAGCACTTGCCTTTTTGTGAATAATTATGTATAATATTAATAATAAGCACATTTTGTTACACAGGTCTTTTTACCTCGGAGGTGTTTTCATGTACAACGGCAATTTTTCCCATATGGTCAACTCTCTTGCCTGGGAGCATTTTCTCATGGAAACAAGTGATCTTATATTTTTCAAAGACCTTGATTCGGTCTATATTTCTGCCTCTCTTCCCTTTGCACTTCTTCTGGGTAAGGAGTCTCCTGCTGATATTGTCGGCAAAACCGAATATGACCTTTTCCCCAAAGAATACGCCGAAAGCTACATAAAAAGCGATGCTCTCCTTTTTGAGGAAGTTGAGAAAAGCGTCACCGATATAACCCCTATGCGTCTGCCCGACGGCTCTCAGGGGCATATGCTTGTCACAAAAACACCTTTTTTCGACGAAAACGGAAACATCTGCGGCGTCTGCGGAATAGGCCACAGCTATTCGGAAGAAAATGCAGCTCTGCCAAAGGCCGTCAATTCCTGTATTTTTGATTACAGTGTCGATGATGATCTTCTGCACCTGCAGATAAACAACGGCTCAAAGTCCGACAATATCCAGTTTGAAAACTATTCCGAGCAGTGCGGAAAAACAGGACTTGTTCACCCTGACAGCATCGATATACTCAGGAAACATCTGAATCTTGCACTTACTGAAAACGTTCAGGGCTCTTTCAATGTAGTCTGCAATCTTTTCGGCTCGGGTTTTATGCTTCACTGCATACATTATAAACCTCTGACCAACAGCAAGGGAAATATTTTCCGTATCATCGGTCAGGTAAACAATATCCACGAGGAGAAAAAGCGTGAACTGCTCATAGAAAACCTTGCGGGCCAGATGATGAAGCGCTCCAAAAACACAAGCTATGACCCCGATATCGTCAGCAATGTTTTCTCTCTTATGTATAATTCCAGGGATATTGACAGCACAGTTCAGTCTATTCTTGAAAGCATCGGCTCCTATTATGATGTGAGCCGTGCGTATATTTTCGAAGATCATGAATCCCATCTTTACTGCGTGAACACCTTTGAGTGGTGTGCCGAGGGCATCGAGCCCCAGAAGGAATTTCTGCAGAGATACGAATATCAGT
Source organism: Acutalibacteraceae bacterium (assembly GCA_045536645.1). GTDB lineage: Bacteria > Bacillota > Clostridia > Oscillospirales > Acutalibacteraceae > JAISGQ01. The sequence goes on along the minus strand of JAZSNZ010000135.1, from coordinate 2,194 downwards.
TTGAAAACGGCAGGAACATTTACATCAATAATTTTGATGAAGAGGGACTTTTCCTCTGCAGGGATATTCACTCTCTGCCCCAGGATCAGATAGATGTTCTCGAGCCTCAGGGCATTCACTCAATGATACAGTGCGCCATGCACGATGATGGTGTATTTTCGGGCTTTGTAGGCTTTGATGAATGCTCCCACGAAAGAGTTTGGACAGGTGAGCAAATAGGCACACTAACCCTTATCAGCCGACTGTTGAGCATCTTCCTTATAAAGCACCACCGCAAAAACGATGCAGCCTTTACTGCCGACTTTATGTCAGCGCTCGACCAGAATGCTTCCTTTGTTTATATTGTCGACCCCGAAAGCTATGATATCATATTCAGCAATCAGGTGATGACAGACACCTTCGGCTCTTCCTTTGTAGGTCAGAAATGCTACAAGGCATTTCTCGGCTTGGACACGCCCTGCAGTACCTGCCCGATAAAGCTGTATCATGAAACGGGAAAGCCTCAGGCAATTGAAATACTGCGTCCCGATGGTATGTGGGTTCTCTCTCAGGCCTCCCCCATGCACTGGCAGGGCAGACACATGATGATGGTTACTTCCACCGATGTCACAAGGCATATGAATGCTACCGAAGAGCTTCGTGTTAGAAACGAGGAGTACTCTATTGTTATCAACCAGAGCGGAAAGCATATCTTCCGATATGATATTCCCACTATGAAGATAAGCCGCTTCTACGATTCCTCCCTTGTTTACGGTCAGAGGGACCATATTCCCGATAATCCTATGGAAATACTGTCTCAGGGTCTTATTTCTCCTGACACTGCTGACGATTACAGGAAGTTCTTTGATTCCATGGCAGCTCAGATCCCCATGGGAAGTACCGATGTGCATATTCTTCAGGGCGACGGCACATACCGCTGGTTCCATTACGACTATACTCTTGTTGACAGTCCTGACGGCAGGCCTGTTTCTGCAATCGTCTCCATCGGCGACGTTGACGCTGAGACCAAGGCCACCCTTGAACTGACGCGCCGTGCTGAACGCGACGGCATGACAGGACTTTACAACAAGGCTGCCACCGAGGAAATCGTACGGCGTATCATCTCAATGAATATTGATGAGCCCTGCGCTCTGATGATAATCGACCTTGATAACCTCAAGACCATAAATGATACTCTCGGGCACGCCGAGGGCGATAACGCCATAAAGGATATTACCTCAGTAATACGTGACCATTTCAGAAATACCGATATCGTGGGACGAATCGGCGGTGATGAGTTCCTTGTGCTTCTCCACGGCTCCATCAGCGAAAGTGTTCTGCGTGCTTCTCTTACAAGTCTTGTACGCAAAGTATCTTACAGAAAGATAGGCCGGACCGACAGCAATCTAAGCTGCAGTATCGGCGCTGCTTTCGGTGTTTGCGGTACTATCTCTTATGAAAGCCTGTTCAAGCAGGCAGACACTGCACTGTACCACGTAAAGCGCAACGGCAAACGAGGCTTTGCCTTCTATTCTTCCGATATGGAAAAGGCGGATTATCTTTTCTCACAGAGAAACCGACTTACTCTTAACAAAACAGAGTGGTTTGATACCTCAGAGCTTGCAAAGCTCTTTGCCGCTCTTTCTGTTCTTTATCCGCTGGTCATCTCCGTAAACCTTACCAAAAACAGCTACTACATGATGGAGTATGATACCTTCAAGTCCAAAACCTGCCCCGATTCAGGTGTATTTGATGACCTTATCGAGGGCGGAGCGACTACATATCACCCCGATGACAGGCAGTCATTTATCGATGCTTTCTCCCGTGAAAATCAGCTTGCCGCACGTAAAGCAGGCAAAAAACAGATAGTTCATACCGGCAGACAGCTCGGCGACGACGGCATTATGAGACTTATAAAAACTGTAGTTGTTTTCACCGAGGATAAAAGCGGTGATATCTGCCAGATTACACTTTCAAAGCCGCTTTGATTTAAACTGCATATGCAAAAACAGCAGAGCTTTCAGCTCTGCTGTTTTTTTCATACCGTTAAAGAAACTCTTAGTGCCTCCCTCCTACGATGGAGATGGTGCGGTTTAGCCGCAACAGAGGGAGAAAAATCGTATAACGATACTATTCTGACTACCCCTCAGTCACTCAAGTTCGCCATTGGCGAACTTGGCGACAGCTCCCCATGTTCGGGGAGCCAAGTGTGTGG
>JAZSNZ010000266.1:0-1665 GCA_045536645.1 Acutalibacteraceae bacterium | reverse complement strand
GCCATCCTTTATAGCAGCCTGTACTGCTATTAGCCAAGCGCACCAATCAGCACGAAAAAATTTCCCCGAATTTCTTCGAGGGAATTTTTATTAAAATCAGTGTCTGATTAGTGTTTATCGCGGATAGCAGCCTGTGGCGCTGTTATCCATGGCAGGGGAACTTGCCCCTGCCACAGTAATTTTGGTCGTACTTCTGCGTTTGCCCTCGACTGTGCAGCGCAGAGGTGAGTCGGGATCTCCCTCGAATCGCAGATACCAGTCGAAACTGTCCTTTGATGCAACGATTTTGAGAACGAACGCCTCGATAACGCTTTCGGGAATGTCTCCGTCATCCCAGTTGGTGTACTGCTCAAGGGCGTAGCGCAGAACCTCCATCTTTTCGGCGTAGCTTTCCACCGCAGGCTCTTCCGCTGCCTGCTCAAGCTCGGCAATCTCCCGGCTGAGCTGCTGTATCCTCGGCTCAAGCTCAGAGCATTTTAGGCGGAAAATATCCTTGCTTATCTCACCCTCGGAACGCATCTCAATATAGCTGTCCAGCTTTCGGTTGAGCTTTTCCAGCTCGGCTTTCTTCTGACGAAGCAGAGCGGTATTGTCCTCCTTTTCTTCAGTGTCGTTGATGTGTGCCTCAAGCATGGAGTTTGCAAGAGCCAGCACCTTGTCCTTTTCGGTCAGATATCCGCGGAAGATCTGATTTGCCATCATCTGCAGACGCCACTCTGGAATCATCGGTGTGCGGCATATCCCCTCAAGAGGAAGTCCGCGCTTCTTGCGGCTTTCGTATGAACCTGTGTTGACCGAGTTGTAGCACTGATAGGCGGTGTTGACCGTGTCGCCGCTTCTGTCCCACACCCTCATGCTGAATTTGTGTCCGCATTCGCACACGAGCAGCTTGCCCCAAACGGTAGTGCGAGGACGTTTGCCTGTGGTTTGCTTTCCGCTGTTGAGGTTTTTGCATCTGCTTCTCTTGCTTTCCATTATTCTTTGCACCCTTTCAAATTCTTCAACGGTGACAATAGGCTCGTGTGTGCCCTGTACCGTTGTCATTTCTACCTCGCCGTAGTTTTTGACCTTCTTCTGCGTGAGATAATCGGGAGTGTATTCCTTGTGGTAGGTAATGATGCCGCAGTAAAACGAGTTCTTGAGAATGTGGGATATAACCGTGCAGTGCCACTTTGACTTGCCCTGTGAGGTCAGTCTGCACTGACGCTCAAGCTCGTCCTTTATTCTCTGCAGGCCGTTGCCCTCAAGATAGAGGTCGTATATCATTCTGACCGTCTTTGCCTGCTCGGGGTTGATTATCAGCTCCTTGCCAACACGGTCATAGCCGAGAATGTTGCCGTTTCCGTAGAGAACGCCGTTGTTCATCGATGTCTGCTGACCGCTCTTGACTCGCACCGAGGTCTTGCGGCTTTCGTCCTGTGCAAGAGTCACCATGATAGTGAGCCGAAGCTCACCATCACCGTCAAATGTCTTGATATTGTCGTTGATGAAGAACACCTCAACGCCCTTTGCCTTAAGCTCACGGGTGTACTGCAGGGTATCGACTGTGTTTCGGGCAAACCTTGATACCTCACGGGTGATAATCATGTCGAACTTATTTCTCTTTGCGTCGGCAATCATCTTCATAAACTGCGGACGCTTCTCTGCCGATGTGCCGGTTATACC
>JAZSNZ010000130.1:0-10125 GCA_045536645.1 Acutalibacteraceae bacterium | reverse complement strand
GATTTCCTCGCCGACGTTCATTTCGCCGGAAAGCAAATGGTTTTTTATGATTTTCTGCGCGATAGTGTAGCCCATTGATATCACCTCATTAGTAGTCTATATTATTTATTATCTTATAAAATTCGTGCCTTGTCAATCCTTTAACACACAAGTACCCACTAAATATTGTGCTTTATCGGTTGCAGATATTGTTAAATTGTGATATACTTGATTTATTGGCGTGAGCTTTTTGTGAATTATCATTTGAGCTTTGGGAAAGATATACCCGAGGTGAATGTCATGAGTGATGAAAAAGAAAAGCACGACAATGAAAATGAGGTCATGAGCCCTGATGATATAGAACGCATAAAGGATATAAGTGCGGCAACGACTAACGGACGGCACGTTCTCCATTGCATTTCCATCGTAGGACAGATAGAAGGCCACCAGGTTCTTCCGTCTCAGAATAAGACAACCAAATATGAGCATATACTTCCTCAGCTTGTAGCAATAGAGGAAGCGGACGAGATTGAAGGTCTTATAATTCTGCTCAATACCGTCGGAGGTGATGTTGAGGCAGGTCTTGCAATCGCAGAGCTTGTGGCAGGTATGAAAAAACCTACGGTGTCCCTTGTTCTCGGAGGAGGTCATTCAATAGGAGTTCCTCTTGCTGTTTCTGCAAAAAGATCTTTTATAGTTCCCTCTGCGACAATGACGATTCATCCTGTCAGAATGAGCGGACTTGTGCTCGGCGTTCCGCAGACTCTCTCTTATTTTGATAAGATGCAGGAACGCATAACGAGGTTTGTTTCCTCAAATTCCAATATTTCCCCTGAACGCTTTCTTGAACTGTCTCGCACAATGGGCGAGCTTGTTACAGATGTCGGTACCGTGCTCGATGGCGAACAGGCCGTTGCGGAAGGACTTATAGATGAGCTTGGCTCCCTTTCAGATGCCATAGACTGGCTCTATGAAGAAATCGAGAGAAAGCAGGCTGATAGAAAATGATAAGTACGCTTCTCTGGTATATTGAACCTGACCGCGGTGAGAAGTGTGCGGAGATATCAAGAGCAGCTGACGGGATTTCAGCCCAATATGTTTACAGTGACGGCAAGCTTTGCACTCAAAGCAGGTACTCTGATAAACTTTGCAATTATTTTGACAGACGGATAATGCCACGGAAAACAGCCATGATAAAAGATAATATGTATCATGAACCGTAAAATCGGTTCATGATACAATTAATTTACATAATTTCCTTGAAAAAACATTATACATAGGTTATATTATCAAAAGAAACAATTTAATAAAGGAGTCTACATAAATGAAGTTTTTTGATGTTATTTTTCAGGCGATAATTCAGGGACTTACTGAGTTTCTGCCGGTTTCCAGCAGTGGTCATGTATCTCTCTACCAGCACCTTTCCGGAAACAGTGGAGACGGTGCTCAGACATTTACTCTTTTCCTGCATGTAGGTACACTTATTGCTGTTTTCATCGCTTACAGAAAGCTTATCGCCGATCTTATTCTCGAGTTTTTCAGAATGTGCGGTGACTTATTTAAGTTTTCGATTGACTGGGCAAAGGTTCTCTGGCTTAAAATCACCAAAAAGCCTTTTGAAAAAGCCAAAAAGGCAATCCGCAACATGCCTGAGATGAACGATACACGCCGTATGGTTGTCATGGTCATTGTTGCTTCTGCATGGGCAATACTGCTTTTCCTTCCGGTTTTCAGCTGGATGGGACTTACAATGGCAGACGGCGAGAATGTTGAAAACATCGCTGACCTTTCAACCTATTTCTCAGAGGATAAGGGAATACTTGCTGAAGGCCTCTTCCTGCTTGTTACAGGTGTCATGCTGCTTTATGCTACATATCTTTCAAAAACCAGAGAGGGCAGCGAAAAGATAAGACTTAAGAATGCCTGCGCAATGGGTATTGCACAGTGCTTTGCAGCAATGCCCGGTATCAGCCGCTCCGGTTCCACAACTACCGCAGGTATGATCACAGGTCTTGAGAAGAACACTGCACTGAGCATGTCTTTTATTATGAGCATTCCTGCTGTTCTTGCTGCTACTCTCCTTGATATTAAGAATGAGTTTATTGATACTCCTGCCGCGGAGAGAATTACAAATTTCTCTGCATTTGATGTTATAGTCGGTGTAGTTGTTTCCGCTGTAGTGGGAATCCTTGCAATCGTTGGACTCAAGTGGATAGTAAATAACAACAAGCTCAATTATTTCGGCTGGTACTGCCTTGCTATGGGTTTTGTTGTTATCGTAATTGCAATCATTGAATATTCAACCGGCAACAATATCTTTACCGGTGAACCTATGAAGAATATCGCAGATATAATTGAGACTTCTGCTACTGACATCGTCTCAGGTGCAGATGTTTCATTATCTGATATTTCAGCTACTGACATCACATCCCTGACTGACATTGTCAGCGCAGCATCCATTGGATAAATAAGGTGGTTAAATAAATGGCGGAAAAGCGAACAACGCCTGCAAGAGCGAAAAATACCCCCAAGTCACAGATGAAGAAAAGCAGCTCTTCCGGGAAAGCATCCACAAAGAAAAAAACAACTGCAAAAAAGCCGCAGCCTGCTCCGAGTATAGATAATACTTTCAGCAGACAGGTTGCTATGGTGATTCTTTTTTCGCTGGGAGTACTGTTTTTCTTTGTGTCGATAATCAGGGGCTCGGGCATATGGCTGGCTGTACATACAACCATATACGGTCTTTTTGGCATTCCTGCAGTGCTTTGGTTTTTGTCTTTGCTGGTGCTGACTGTCATGATAGCACAGGAGAAGCCTGCAAGAACAATAGCAGTGCGTGCTTTGTGGTTGTTTGCGCTGCTTATGCTTATTTCTGCTCTGCTGACATTTTTTTCAATTAAAAATGCCGATGTGCTTTCCGTAAAAGAGATAATCGATAACTGTAAGGCGGCAGGAAAGACTTATTCCGGCGCAGGTGCAATGGGTGCTGTAGCAGGCGGCATCGTCGTCAAGTATATCGGAATGATAGGCGCTGTTATTATATGGCTGCTGTGTGTCTTTGTTTTTATAATGATTACAACAAAGACTTCCGTTGCACAGCTTTTCGATATGCTTTCAAAGCCTCTTGACAATGCAAAAAACAAGATTGACGACCGAAAGGTAAAAGCACGTCAGGAGCGCATTCGCAGAGAGGAAGTTTCTGAAAATCCGGAAACTGAATCAGGCAGAGAACAGAAAAACAGAAGGCGTTACAGATTTATAGATGAAAACGAAAAAGGCGCCAATATGCTTATTGATGACGAAGAGGAATATGCTTCGGCAAAGACAGGCAGAATTTCCCGCAGGTCAAAAAACGAAGCGCCTGTATATGTTGATGACGAGGCCTTCGATGACGAACTGAACAAAAAGTTCAGAGTGCTTTATTCAGCGTATAACGGAGAAGAGGCCTCTGAGGCAGAGCCAAAGAAAAGCAAAGTAAAAAGCCTTGGTTCTTCTCCTGACCTTCTGGATACTCAGCCGAGAAAGACTCCGAAAAGCGAATCTGCAAAAGCATTGCTCAAGGAGATTACCGAAGAGGTCGAAGAGCAGGAAAGCGAAAACAGCGAGCTTGACGAGATAATAAAAAAGGCAGGCGCTCCCGAACAGCCTGCAAAGGCTGCCAAAAAGCTTACCAAGGCAGAAGAAATAAACGAACAGGCCGAATCTGTAGCAGAGGAAATTGCACAGAACGAGGCTGAAAAAGCACAGGAAAAGGAAGAATATGTTTTCCCGCCAATTGACCTGCTCAAGGTAGCTAAAAACGAGAGCATAGATATGACCGCAGAGCTTCGCGAGAATGCAAAGCGTCTTATTGCGACTCTTGAGGAATACGGTGTAAAGGCAACAGTTTCCGATATAAGCAGAGGCCCCACTGTAACAAGATTTGAAATCGTACCTGCTCCCGGTGTCAAAATCAGTAAGATAACTACTCTTGCAAATGACATAAAGCTTCGCCTGGCGGCAAAGTCCGTGCGAATAGAAGCTCCTATCCCCGGCAAAGCGGCAGTTGGCATAGAGATACCGAACACAAAGAGAAATACTGTATCTATTCGTGAGCTTATCGATTCAGATGTCTTCAGAAATGTAAAGGGCTCACTTTCCTGTGTTCTCGGCAAGGATATCGAGGGCAATATAATTACCTGCGACCTTGCAAAGATGCCTCATCTGCTTATTGCAGGCTCAACGGGCTCAGGTAAGTCGGTATGTGTCAACTCCATGCTCATAAGCCTTATGTATAAGTATACCCCTGACGAGCTTCGCATGGTACTTGTTGACCCGAAGAAGGTCGAATTTGAAATCTATAACGGAATTCCTCACCTTCTCGTTCCTGTTGTCAGCAACCCTAAAAAGGCAGCAGGTGTTCTACAATGGGCTGTTGTCGAAATGGAGAAGCGTTATGAAATGCTTCAGAGCAGAAATGTCCGAAGCATCAACTCCTACAATGAACTTGCTGAAAAAACAGGCGAGTTTGAAAAGCTTTCAAAGATAATCATTGTTATCGATGAAATGGCTGACCTTATGCAGACTACTCCAAAAGAGGTCGAAGATTCCATAGCAAGACTTGCCGCCATGGCTCGTGCGGCAGGTATGCATATCGTTCTTGCAACTCAGCGTCCTTCTGTCGATGTTATCACAGGTACAATTAAAAATAATATTCCCAGCCGAATTGCTCTTACAGTTTCATCGAGAATTGACTCGACTACTATTCTCGGTGCAGGCGGTGCGGAAACACTTATCGGTTACGGCGATATGCTTTATAATCCCATGGGGGCAAGCACTCCCAAGCGCGTACAGGGCTGTTTTGTAAGTGACGAGGAAGTGGGCGATGTTATCGGATTCCTCAAGAGAAATGGCGATGCAGAATACGATGAAAGCATCACTGAAGAAATTGAACGCAAGGCCGCCGAGAATGAAAAGGGCAAAGCTGATCCCTCCGGCAAAGAGGGCGGCGGTTTTATGGACGAGGACCCCACTATATCCAAGGCTATTGAAGCTGTTATTCAGGCAGGACAGGCTTCCGTATCACTTCTTCAGAGAAAGCTCGGCGTGGGCTATGCCCGTGCAGGCAAGCTGATTGACCAGCTTGAGGAACGAGGCATTGTCGGTCCTTATGAGGGTTCAAAGCCGAGAAAGGTACTGATGACAAAGACACAGTGGCTTGAGATGAATATGTCTTCTTCGAGTCCAATAGCTATTGACGGCAGCTTTGAGGAAAACACACTTCCTTTCGACATTGACGATACAGAGGAGTAATATGGCTTTTTTACCAATTACAAAAAAAGAAGCCGACCTGCTTTCGTGGGAGCAGGTTGACTTCGTGTTAGTTACGGCCGATGCCTACGTTGATCATCCGAGCTTCGGCACTGCCATAATAAGCAGAATACTTGAAGCGGACGGATTCCGTGTAGCTATCCTCGCTCAGCCATGCTGGAAAGATGAGCGGGATTTCAAGCGATTCGGAGAACCGCGGCTTGGTTTTATGATTAACGGCGGTAACATTGATTCAATGGTTGCGCATTATACTGCCGCAAAGAGAAAAAGAAGTGACGACTATTATTCTCCGGGCGGAAAGGCAGGTAAAAGACCTGACAGACCGACCATTGTTTACAGCCGTCTTGCGAAAAAAGCATATCCCAATGTCCCTGTAATTATCGGAGGACTGGAAGCATCCCTCAGGCGTTTTGCACATTATGATTACTGGGACGATGCAATAAGACCGTCTATCCTTATCGAATCGGGGGCTGATATTCTCAGCTACGGAATGGGCGAATATCAGACTCTTGAGATAGCTCACAGACTGGCGTCTTATGAGCCTATAAAGGCTATAAATGATGTAAGAGGCACCTGTGTTGCCATACCTGCATCAGAATACAAGCCTCGCTCTGTTGCACAGTGCCCGAGCTATGAGGCTGTGTGTGAATCAAAGAAGGAATATGCGGTTTCCTGCAGAATACAGCAGGACGAGCATGATGCGGTAAGAGGAAAGACAGTAATACAGCGTCACGGTGACATGATCCTTGTGCAGAATCCACCTCAGCCGCCGCTTTCCACAGAAGAGTTTGACAGGGTGTATGAGCTTCCCTATGAAAGAAATTATCACCCTTCCTATGAAGCTCTCGGCGGTGTTCCTGCAATAGAGGAAGTGAAATTCTCTGTTGTTCATAACCGCGGATGCTTTGGTGCCTGCGCATTCTGTTCGCTTGCATTCCATCAGGGCAGACAGATTACAACACGAAGTGAAGAATCACTTATACGTGAAGTTACAGCAATAACGCGGATGCCCGATTTCAAGGGATATATCCATGATGTCGGCGGGCCTACAGCCAACTTCAGACGTAATTCCTGCGATATGCAAAGCAAAAACGGATTGTGCAAGGGGAAGAGGTGCCTTGCACCTGCGCCCTGCAAAAATCTCGTTGCAGACCATACGGAATACTTAAGAATTCTTCGCAGGCTGCGTTCTATTCCGAAGATAAAGAAGATATTCATACGCTCCGGCATTCGTTTTGACTATCTGATGCAGGACGAAAACGATGAGTTTTTCAAAGAGCTTGTAACCCATCATGTAAGCGGACAGCTTAAGGTTGCCCCCGAGCACTGCAGTGCCGCAGTGCTTGATAAAATGGGCAAACCTCATATTGAGGCATATGTGAAATTCAGAAAGAAATTTTACGATATAACCGAAAAAGCAGGCAAAAAACAGTTCCTTGTGCCGTATCTTATGAGCAGTCATCCGGGAAGTACACTCAGGGACGCTGTGGAGCTTGCACTGTTTCTGAAAAAAGAAGGAATATATCCTGAGCAGGTGCAGGATTTTTATCCTACACCCGGTACGATTTCCACCTGTATGTTCTATACAGGACTTGACCCGTATACACTCGAGGAAGTGTATGTACCTCGTACTCCCGAACAGAAAAAGGAGCAGCGAGCACTTTTGCAGTATTTCAAACCCGAAAACAGAGATATAGTGGAACGTGCATTGCGAAAATGCGGACGCAGTGATCTGATAGGATACACTTCCGATTGCCTTATTAAGCCGCGCAGCGGACAGGGAGTGAAAAACAATGGAACAGGAGCACAGAAGCATAGAACGGGAAACAGCCGAAGAGCCCCGTCGAAAAACAAAGGCCGCAATAATAGCAGAACAAAAAAGATTTAAAAAGCGAGTGCGGCAGGCTGCGATATATATAATGGTGGTTGTCAGCATTATTGTTCTGACTATCGGTGAACTCAGACCTGAAAGCGGTATGCCCAGCTGGTCACAGATGTTTCAGCAGCTCAGCGATACACCACAGGCAGAGCCCGAGGTATACGCCGATGAGCTCTGCGGTGACATACTCATGTCTGTCCACGCAATTGATGTCGGGCAGGGAGACTGCACACTTGTAAGACTGGGCGAAATTTCAATTCTTATTGATGCAGGAGAAAACGGCAGAGGCGATGATGTCCTCGACTACCTTGATGACCTTGGAATAAGAAAGCTTGATTATGTTATCGGCACTCACCCGCATTCAGACCACATCGGAGGACTTGACACAGTGCTGGAGGCTGTGGAGGTCGGCAGGCTTATCATTCCTCAGGTAGATGAAAGTCTCATTCCAACGGGAAAAACCTATACAGATTTTCTCGATGCTGCACTTGAGCAGAAGGAAAAGGGTATGGTGGTTGACAGTGCCGATGCAGGCAAAGTCTATCAGCTGAATGACCTTGCGAAGATGGAAATACTGTCACCATTGAGTGTGAGCTACACGGATTTAAACGATTATTCCGTTGCCGTGATAATTACCTGCGGTGATGTCAGATTTTTCTCGGCAGGGGATATCACTCATCTTGTTGAAAGGCAGATAATGGAGGCTTATCCCGATGTTCAGGCTGACCTTATGAAGGTTTCCCACCATGGAAGCGGCAAGTCAAATCTTAGGGTGTTCATCGACCGCATCGAACCGCAGTTTGCATATATCTGCTGCGGCAGGAACAATGACTACGGTCATCCCTTCGATTCTGTCCTTGAGATATTTGATGACTGTAGTGTCAAGGTAAGGCGGACAGATCTTGACGGTTCTTTTGTATACTACACCGACGGAAAAACTTTTATTGAAAACAGAGCAGGAGTGTAATTATGAAGATTTTATCAGTAGACCGTTTTGAAGGCATATATGCAATCTGCGAAGACAAGGACGGAGCAAAATTCGCAATTCTCTCAGCTGAGATGCCCAAAGGGGCAAAGGAAGGCACTGTAATCAGAATTTCAGATGACGGCACACTGGCGGTTGATGAGGAACTGACAGCAAAGAAGAGCAAGGCTGCATTCAATAAGCAGAAAAATCTGTTTTCGTAAGAGATAAATACAGACATGCTTACAGGAGGTAAATTATGAAAAAGATAATAGCTTTTTTACTTGCGTTTTTAATGTGTCTCTCCATCTTTGCGGCGATTCCTGCTGCTGAGGCAGAGGCTGCAACATATACCACAGGAACCTACAAGATTACAGCATCAAGCGGCCTGCGTCTTCGTTCGGGTGCAGGTACAAGCTACAGCACACTTACAACAATCCCCAACGGAACAAGTGTTTCTGTTACACAGATATCAGGTGTATGGGGCAAAACATCCTACAGCAGTTACAGCGGATGGATATCCCTTGATTATGCATCGAAGGTGACCACCGATTCGAGCTCATCAGGCTCATCTTCATCGGGATCAACATCTACAAATGTTATCGGTGCGTTGGCAGAACTCAGAGTAAAATTCCCCGATGGAAAGTATTGGAACAAATACGGCAAGTCTTCTGCTGATCTCGATAGCTGGACGGATACACCCTGTCCTTCGCCTCACAGCACTTACGGAACAAAGTACTGTCAGGGCCAGTGTGCAGGCTATGCAGATAAGATAGGTCTTGACATTTTCGGCAAGAAAACCTCCACATGGAACAAGAAATACTCAATTGCAGATTTGTATATCGGTGACATTATCCGTTACAACAGCAAGCACAGTATTGTTGTTACAGGTTTTGATGAGGACGGATACATTCTCGTTACCGACTGCAACTGGACATATGACTGTCAGATCGACTGGGACAGATATTTCAGCACAGACAGATACATAAGTACAGTCAACTATGTGTATCACTATCCCGGCAATAATTTCAAATCCACTGACAGTACACTTTATCTAAAAGGTGATTTTTCTGATACTATCGGTAAGGTCACTATCGGATTTAACGCTTCCTTCGATGATTATGATTCCTACGATGAATACTATGATTCCCTTTATGAAGCATATGACGGAATAAAGCTTTACAGCACGGCGGGCGGAACAAAGCTCAACGGTATTGCATTAAGCGGTGATGTGTTCTACTGCTATGACAAAAAGACTGTCAGCGGCAAGGACTGGTATAAGATAAAGCTCAACAAGGTCTATGCATGGGTCTGTGAAACTTACGGTGAGTTTGAGAAAAATGCAAACTACATGGTTGAGGCAGAGATTACAAAGCAGCCTGCCAACGCAACTGTCAAGGTAGGAGAAATTGCAAGAACAAGTGTCACCGCCAAGGGCGATGGACTTACATATGCGTGGTACATCTGTGATCCCGGCTATACCACTTTCAGCAAGTCTTCCACAACCAAGAGTACATATTCCTTTGAAATGACATCTGCAAAGTCAGGCAGAAAGGTTTATTGCATCGTTTCCGATGAATACGGCAACAGCGTTAAGTCAAATACTGTTACCATGAAGATGGAAGAGTATGCTTCTATCACAAAGCAGCCTGCAAGCACGTCGGCACAGACCGGCGAAATGGTAAGTGCGACTGTTACGGCCAAGGGTGATGGACTTACATATCAGTGGTACATCTGCGATAAGGGCTACAGCACATATACAAAATCGTCAATTACAAAAGCGACATATTCCTATGAAATGACATCTGCAAAGTCGGGCAGAAAGGCATATTGCATTGTGACCGATAAATACGGCAACAGTGTAAAATCCAATACCGTAACATTTACAATGAAGTCATATGCCAAGATAACAAAGCAGCCTGTCAGCGCAAAGGCTGCATCGGCCAAGACTGTAAGTACCACCGTCACAGCAACAGGCGACGGACTTAAGTAT
>JAZSNZ010000160.1:0-1853 GCA_045536645.1 Acutalibacteraceae bacterium | reverse complement strand
GGCGGAAACGGACTTCTGACAGGCTTCATGCCTGAGAGCATAACAATCGAAAGCGAGGGAAAAGAGAGCAGGACAGGTAATGTGTATATAGCGATATCAGATAGGGACGGTGAAATTCCTGCACTTATAAATCCCGATGTTTTACATTAAAAGGAGAGAACGATGAACAAAATATCAGAAAACATACGAAGATTGAGAATACAGATATACAATTTCTTCTTCGGAGAACGGCAGATAGACTACATAAACGGAGCGGAGACACTGCCTGCTCCCCTTGAAAAGGAAGAGGAGGCGAAGATATTCGCAAGAATAGAAAGCGGCGACGAAAGCGCAAGAGAGCCGCTTATAACTCACAATCTCCGGCTTGTTGTTTACATTGCCAGAAAATTTGAAAACAGCGGTGCAGGACTGGAGGATTTGATTTCCATCGGTACTATCGGACTTATCAAAGCGGTCAATACCTTCTGCCCGTCAAGAAACATCAAGCTCGCCACCTATGCTTCACGTTGCATAGAGAATGAAATTCTAATGTTTCTGCGAAAAAACACTCAGCTAAAAATGGAGATATCCATTGACGAGCCTTTGAATGTGGACTGGGACGGCAATGAACTTCTGCTTTCCGATATTCTGGGCTCAGACCCCGATATAATAAGCCGTGACATGGAGACAGAATCAGAACGGGCACAGCTTCGCAGAGCAGTAACAGATCTGAGTGACAGGGAACGGACAATAATGGCAATGCGCTTCGGCCTGTTCGGAATGAAGCCCCACACACAGAAAGAGGTTGCCGATATGCTTGATATATCCCAGTCGTACATCTCACGACTTGAAAAAAGAATAGTGGAACGACTTCGTGGGGAGCTTGAAAAGACGGGTTGAGCAAAAAAGTTAAAATTTTCACAGGTTTTTATTGGAAATTTATTGACAAATAAGTCTAAAAATAGGAAAATAATCAAGGCTTATTCCAAAATTTCCAGGAGGCGGTAAAAATGCTTAAGACAGTAAGCGATGTTCAGAATTTCTGCAAAGAAAATGACATCAAAATGATCGACTTTAAAATGATCGACCTTGACGGCCGTTGGCGTCACCTCACAATTCCTGCCGAGAGATTTACTGATGATACCATCAAGTACGGCATCGGCTTTGACGGCTCCAACTACGGCTACGCAGCAGTTGAAAAGAGTGACATGGTCTTCATTCCCAACATTGAGACTGCTCACATCGATCCCTTTGTTGAGATTTCCACCCTTACCATGATGGGCGATGTATGCTCCATCGGCAAGGACGAAAATAAACCCTTTGACCAGTATCCCAGAAACGTTGCAAAGGCAGCAATGGATTATATGCGTAATGAGGGCATTGCTGACGAAATGATCATCGGACCTGAGTTCGAGTTCCATCTTCTCGACAATGTAAGCTACGAGACCAGCCCCAACTGCGTATCCTACTCTGTTGACACTCAGCAGGCTGTATGGAACACCAAGTACGAGAGCAACGGCTATCAGGTCCCCCTCAAGGGCGGTTATCATATCGCAGCTCCTCAGGATATCACCTATTCTCTCCGTTCCAAGATGTGCATGACCCTCAATGACTGGGGCGTAGATGTAAAGTACCATCACCATGAGGTCGGCGGCCCCGGCCAGCTTGAGATCGAGGTTGAGCTTGGCGATATGGTCGATATGGCAGATAAGACTATGATTATCAAGTATGTCATCAAGAATGAGGCTGTCGCAGCAGGTAAGACCGCAACCTTTATGCCCAAGCCCATCGCAGGAGAGGCAGGCAACGGTATGCACGTTCATATGCTTCTCAAGAAGGATGGCAACCCCATTTTCTACGATGAGAACGGTTAC
>JAZSNZ010000232.1:0-3054 GCA_045536645.1 Acutalibacteraceae bacterium | reverse complement strand
TCATAATACATTTCGCAAGATTCCTTTGCAGGAGCCCCGCCAAATATCTCAATATTATTACTGATTTCTAATGCATCTTCAATAAAGGATAAGCACCAGCCTGCATACTCAGAATTTCCTAGTTTTTCTTCAGCCCATTTTAGCATATTATCAATCATTACTGAATCATTCATTCTTTCATCCACCTTACAAGTAACATCAAATACAATCTGTTCGGCCAATTCAAGTTTATCCTTCACCGAAATAATATCACCATCAATATCGAAAATCAAGCCGTGGCAGATGTCACGGCTTGATTCTGTTATTGTAGGCTGTTTTATCTGTGCTTTACGGAAGCGATCTGAGAGAGGAATTTATCAACACTTTCCATCTCAGGTTTTGCAGGGAATATCTCTGAGAGCTTTCGGTTGTTTGTGTACTGATAGTTGCTTTCGACTATCTGCCAGTCCCAGCTGTTTTTGTTCCAGAGATCAACAAGTGCCTCTTTCAGTTCGGGCTTTTCATAAAGCACTTTTACTGTGGAGGAAAGTCCGTAAGAATACTGGTTTTTGTTTTTAAGATAGGCTCGAGCTCTGGCGCATTCGTCCTTTTCACTCGATGAGAAGGCGGCGATTATATCGTAGTCTCCTTCTTCTGCTATGAACATACCGTAATCGGGGTCAAAGGACGCAAAGTCCTGCTCGGTCAGCACAAACTCGATTTTTTTACTCTCCCCTGCCTTGAGATGCACCTTTTCAAAGAATTTGAGCTCTTTTACGGGCTTGGGAAGTGTGGATACAGGGTCTGAAATGTAAATCTGCACGACCTCTGCGCCGTCTCTTGTGCCTGTGTTCTTTACAACAAGATGTCCTCGAAGCTCCTTTTCAAACTCCTCTGCCTCAAGTGTCAGGTCGCTTATTTCAAAGGTGCTGTAGGTCATTCCGAAGCCGAAGGGATATGCAGGGGCAATCTTCTTTTTGTCATAATAACGGTAGCCGAGATAGATTCCCTCACCGTAGTTTACCGCCAATCCCTCACCGGGGAAATTGAGGAATGTTGGGGTATCTTCATAACGCCTGGGGAATGACAGGGGAAGCTTGCCCGAGGGATAACGTACGCCTGTCATGATATCGCCCAGTGCATGTGCGCCCTCCATGCCCGGCAGGAAACAGACAAACACTGCATCGAGCTTTTCTTCATATGCGGATATATCCACAGGGCCGCAAACGTTGAGTACAAGAGTAAGGGTAAAGCTGTGATTCTTCTTTTCTTCGCAAAGATACTGCAGATTTTTGCGGTCGTACTCTGAAAGGAACAGGTCGTTTCTGTCGTTGCCCTCCATGCCCCCAAGCTTTGCGATGTATATTACGTGGTCATACTGCTTTTCCGAGGTATCACTGCACACGTCAACCGATGCATCTGTCAAGGTTTTCCTGAGAGCCTCTGCAATATCGGAGGTTCTGTCTGTTGTGATTCCTGCACTGCCGCTTCCGCATTGCATGAGCTCCTGCGCCCCACTGCCTGTGAGCAGAATGGAGGCTTTTTTATTTTCAAGAGGATGCAGGGCATTTTCATTTTTAAGCATTACTATGCCTGATACTGCCGCCTCATATGCGGCTTTTGTTGTCTCCTCGTATAACACATCAAGATTTTCGATACCGCAGTCTGTATCTTCTTTGCAGAAAGCGATAATTTCAAGCAGTCTGCGCACTGCGGTATCGAGCACCTCTATATCGAGAGTGCCGTTCTGCACAGCTCTGATTATGGGCTCGCCCGAAATAGGTCCGGGCATGGCAAGGTCGTTTCCGGCACTCAGCGCCTCGACAGGGTGATACACTGCGCCCCAGTCTGAAACCACCATTCCGTCAAAGCCCCATTCATCGCGGAGGGTTTCAGTGAGCATCCAGCGGTTTTCACTGCAGGGTGTGCCGTTTATTGCAACATAGGCACTCATTACTGTTTTTACCTTACCCTCTTTGACACAGGCCTTGAAACCGGGGAGATATATTTCCTGCAATGCCCTTGCAGAAATCGTCTCGTTTATGCCGACTCTGTTTGTCTCCTGATTGTTTGCCGCAAAGTGCTTAACGTTTGCCGCAACACCCATCTCCTGCACGCCCTTTACAAGCTCGGGTGCAAGCTTTGATACATGGTAAGGGTCTTCCGAATAGCCCTCAAAGAGACGTCCGCCCAGAGGGTCACGGTGGATATTTACGTTGGGAGTTCCCAGCAGTATGTTAATTCCGAAAAGCCGCGCCTCCTTGCCCAGTGCCTTTCCCATTTCGTACACCGCATCACCGTCAAAGGTGGCACCGAGCAGAATGCCCGAGGGGAAACAGCCGGGGGAATATTCCTTTTTTGTAAGCCTGAGCAGGCGTTCCTTTATCCATTCACGGACTTTCAGCTCTTCTTCATTGAGCCGCTCGGGGTGGTAGTAATCTTCTATTACTCTCGAAAGGGCAGTTGAGCCTACCATTCCGTTGGTGCTTTCCGCCGACACCTCTTCCTTGGAATAAAAATCGCCGAAAAGCTGTTCAAAATTTATTCCTGTACCGCCGTCGAGAAGCATCAGGGCAGGTATTCCAAGCCGCTCGACTCCGCTCATTCCGAAGAATGTTGCGCCGTTTACAAGGGCTGCCTTTTCTTCCAGTGTCATCTGATTTACTGTGCTTTCTATATCAAATCTGTCCTTCTTCTGTGACATGGATATATTTCTCCTTATAACATTATAGTCACCTGATTATAGCAATTCTCTGCGAGCTTTTCAACGGTTATCATTCTGAGAAACACGAAAAGTTAAAGTTTCGTCATATTTCTTGAGCAATTTGTATGCCCGTGATATAATTACGCCTGTGTGATTTCACACTTTCAGATTTTTACAAAAAGGAGTTATTGCCATGGGCGCTTCGAACAAGGTTGCTGTAATTACAGGTGCGGCACAGGGCATAGGAAAGTGCATTGCAGAGGAATTTGAAAAAATCGGCGTTAAGGTATGCATTATCGATCTGCAGGACAACCCATATTTCAAGGGTGATATCTCCGACAGGGATACCCTTGAGCGGTTTGCTCAGAAGG
>JAZSNZ010000235.1:0-2634 GCA_045536645.1 Acutalibacteraceae bacterium | reverse complement strand
TAAACTGTCATATGACCGTAAAGAGCGTAGTTCTGGAAAACCATCGCCATATCGCGGTCCTTTGCGGGGGTCTGTGTGATATCCTTGCCGTCAAGCAGGAGCTTGCCGTTGGTGATATCCTCAAGACCTGCCACCATACGAAGTGTGGTGGATTTACCGCAGCCGGAGGGTCCGACAAGAACGATAAGCTCGCCGTCTTTTACCTCAAGGTCAAAATCGTGAACTGCCTTGACCTTGTTGTCATAGACCTTTTCAATATGCTGTAAGCTCAGTTTTGCCATTTGTTCCTGTTCCCTCCTTAGGCCTCGTTCTTTTCAAGGGATTTCATATGTGCCTTCAGTGCACAGGTGCGCACGAAGCTGACCAAAGCCGCTGCCACACAGCAGAGTGCGGAAAGTGACAGCCACACTACTATCCAGTTAAACTGCCTGTCGTCCATTACCTGAGTGGTTACGTCGGAGATGGTTATTGTTGCTTCGTGGGCTTTCATGGGCAGGATGAAGATTCTTCCGACCTGCAGGACACCGATGACAAGCAATACGAAGGAGTATCCCATTTTGTAGTTCTTTACGCCCTCGGAAGAAAGAAACGCAATGAGCATAAAGAGAAGATTGTAAACGACAGAGGCACCGATGAGAATCTGATAATAGAAGGTGCCGACGTTTGATTTATATATGCTGACAAAGTAAAAAACATTGAATACTATTGCGGCAAGAGCAAGGGAGGAAGCCAGCGTATTCTTTGTGTAACGCATACGATCCCTGCGGATATTCCGCTCTTCTTTCGTCATGCTTCAACACCCTTTCCTTTTGCGATAAGTTTATTTTCCACTTTCATCAGTGCGAGTTTCCAAATTAAGTTGATAATGAGAAGTGCTGCTGCAAAGAGTAATGCACCGAAAATTCCATAGTGCAGATCAAACCAGAATGTGGATTCTGTGTAGTGAGTCTTCCAGAGCTCGGAAAATGCCTTGAGCTCCTCGAAGTTTATCTGTAAAAACTGTGCCTTGAATTTCTCAATCTCAAAATGAGCCCAGAGAGAAATTCCGGCGGATGCTGCCAGATTGAGGCCTATAGCAACAAAATTGCCGACGTAGTATTTTCTTCTTGAGTGTGTGTTTGTGATAAAAAGCAGGCAGTTGAGCAGAATCAGAACAATGCTGCAAGAAGTGAATGCCTTGTTGAATGGCTGCATATCGTAAAACACGATAGAACCTGTTACATCTGTCTGTGTAAAGTCGTTGGGGTTATACATTGTCTGGTAGAGACAATCGTATAAGTCTGTCATTATTCCCAGAGAGTAAATGAATGTAGCTGCACCGGCGAAGATTGCCAGCAGACAGACTATTTTCTGAAAAGCCAGTTGCTTTTTGTACATTTTAATTGACCTCCCTGTTGACACTGAAGGCCCCGTTTCTGTGGGAGGACACGGGGTCCTCCCACAGTACGATAGCCTACAAATCAACTGCGTACTACCGGTTCGGTGGACTTGCACCGTTTATCCCGGTGCCGCATTGGTTTGCCTGTTATGCCGTTTGGGTTTTGTTTTATGCCAATCAGTTGATTGCGCCGTAGTAGTTGTCAAGGCGGTTCCAAGCTCTCTGCTTGAGAGTGAGGTACTGAGCGCCGCCCATTACTTCGTTAACGGTCTTTGCAGCTTCCTCTGCAGAGCCCATGCCCTCGAGGGTGTAGCCATTGACGATGATGTCAATAAGTACGTTCTCGCCGCCCTTGTTCTGGCTGAACTTGGAGGAGAGGTCTGCGTATGCGTTGATGGAGTCGTTCTCGATGGTGGTGGTGGGAAGAACGGTGGGGATGGAGATGTACCAGGGGTTCTCGGAGATAGCAAGCTCAGGATGCTTGATGGTGCCGAGACCGATAGCGGTGGAGATGTAGCCTGCGCCTTCCTTACCTACCTCGTGAGTGCACTGATACTCGAATGCCTGGCTCTTTGCGAAGGAAAGGGTAGATCCGAGGTAGTAACGAGCGTAATTAGTGTAGTTGCCTGCTGCCTTATCCCAGAGCTCTGCATAGGTTGCATCAGCGATAACGGGCATCTCGGTGCCGTTGAAATTGAAGGTTACGTAGGAACCGTCAGCATTGGTCTTGATGAATGCATCGGGACCGTAGGACATGAGGATCTGGCCCTCATAGCTGTATGCGTAGTCGATGAGCTTAAGTGCTGCGTGGAGCTTATCGGTGTCGTCGCCGATACCCTCAACGGAGAGACCCCAAGCATCAGTCTTAACGGATCTCCAGGACTCAGTAAATCTCATGTACTTCTCGGAGCCGTCATTCCAACGTGCAACAGGAACCATAACTGCCATGTACTTCTCGCCGTCCTGGAGCTTGGTCTCGTTGTAAACGGTCTGGGTCTGGTTGTAGTCATAGTGCATGAAGCCCATGTCATTCTCAAGGTAGGTAGCAGTGCTCTCTTCGGACATATCAACGAATGCCTTGGAGATAAGGCCTTCCTTAACCATTGCGTTCATCTTCTCGAGTGCAGCATAGGTGTCAGCTTCCTGACGAGCATCGTGGAGAATGCCGTCTGCATCAACATAGAGGTAATCCTGACGGGATTCAAGACCGCGGACACCGAAGAGAGTGCCTGCGAATCTGAACATATCAACACGTC
>JAZSNZ010000054.1:0-6132 GCA_045536645.1 Acutalibacteraceae bacterium | reverse complement strand
GGGATTGAACGCTCCTTTTATCATGGCGCAAAAAGCCTGCGGTATGTTCTGCGCGTTTGCGCCAATTACGATCAGACAGGCTGCGAGATAAGCTATGGAAATTATCGGAATAAGCTTTTCGGTAAAAGACGCCACCCGTTTTATTCCGCCCAGAAGTACCACGCCAACTATCACTGCTATCGCCACACCCGTCACAACAGGCGGTATGCTCAGACTGTCTTCTGCCGACTGTGCAAGGGCGTTTATCTGCACCATATTCCCCATGCCGAGGGCTGCAAAGGTACAGGCAACAGCAAAAATCACCGCAAGCCATTTGCAGTCCATGCCGTACTCCATATACTGCATGGGGCCTCCGCACCACTCTCCCTTTGAATTTCTGCGTCGGTAAAGAATACCCAGCACGTTTTCCGCATAGCAGGTAATCATACTCAGTACCGCACTTACCACCATCCAGAATATTGCTCCTGCTCCGCCTATGGTCAGGGCCGTTGCAACACCTACGATATTGCCTGTGCCGAGAGTTCCTGCCAGCGCTACTGTCAGGCTCTGGAACTGAGAAATAGATTTTTTATCCTTTGCCCTTAATGAGTCCCCTTTTCTCAGTACCGAGCCTATGGTCGCACCAAGCCACTTTTTACCGTGCCTTATCTGGAACGCCCCTGTATTTATGGTGAAAATCAGCCCCACTATCATTATAAGTCCTATGGTTGCAGGCCCCCACAGGATATCTGCCGTCTGCTCAAGCCAAAAATTGTTTTTTTGCGACATTTTAGCACCCTCTTGACTAATTACGGTAGTTTGTTGTATAATATATTTGAACAGAGGGGAGTTTATGAAAGCATTTTCATTTTGCTTATTATTATTTTTATTCTCCTCACTCAGAATACACATTTACAGTGTATAATAGGTTCATCAAGATACATGGAGGTTGCCAATGGAGCAGCATAATAACCTTACTCCTCAGGAGCAGCCAATTGAATCAGTTACCCCCGATGCCCAAAGCATTAAAAGCAGCTCACAGGCTCAGCCTGTGTCCGATGACCTTATCGTTACGTCCTACGGTGTTGTTACACGCAGTGATGTCGAAAATCTCATCAAGCTCAACAGTGAATTGGGACAGGTCAAGAAAAAAAGTACCGGCAGGCGTGTGCTTGCATGGTTCTTCGGTATTATCGGCGGTGTAACTTTCCTCGTCGTCTGCGTGCTTCTTTGTTTTGCCGCATTCAAGATGACTGCTTTTGAAAAGCCGGGTTCTTCAAAGCCCGACTCTTCCCAGTCTCCCGGATTTTCCTACGACGAGGACTTTTTCCAGATCCCCGATATTTTCGGAGGTGATATATTTACTTCTGATTCCGATCAGATTCCCTCTAAGACCTCTGATGCAGGTCTCGGAATAATCGTTTTCGAGCTTGATTCTGCCAACGCAAGCTTATATGATATTTCCGGAGGACTTGTTATCCTCGGTATTCTTGAGCCCACTTCCTTCTCTGGCACCGATGTCAGAGAATATGATATAATCACAGCAGCCGAAGGAGTTCAGGTCACTACGACTACTCAGCTTTCCATGCTGCTTAACAAGCATCAGATCGGCGACGAATTCACTTTGACCATTACCCGTTTTGTTGACGGCTTCGCTGAAACATTTGATGTTACTGTCACCCTTATCGACAAAAACGCAAGTCAGTAAAGGTGAACACTTAAATTCGCTTACGTCTTTATCCCCAATATACTCTTTTCAAAACCCAAAAGGGACAGCCGAAAGGCTGTCCCTTTTGGGTTTTATTGATTTATTCTTTATCTGTGCTATAATCAATGGCGAGGTGGCATTAATGGTTTTACTTATAGTTGATGCTCAAAGGCTTATTACAACAGACAGACTGTACTGCTTTGAGCGATTTGTAAATAATGTTCAGGCTCTTATTGAGAAGGCGAGAAAAAACGGAATCGAGGTTATTTTTGTCCGCCACGATGACGGTTCAGGCAAACCTCTGACAAAAGGCACTGACGGTTTTGAGATATACGACGACTTTGCGCCTTCTGAAAATGAGAAGATCTTCGACAAAAGGGTGAACAGTCCGTTCAGGGATACGGGGCTTTTGGAATATCTGAAAGCAAAAGGAGAGAAAACAATCATCGCCGTCGGACTTCAGACTGATTACTGCATGGATGCAACCATAAAGTGCGGTTTTGAACACGGTTTTGAAATGATAGTTCCCGAATACGCAAACTCCACCTTTGACAACGGATTCATGTCCGCTGAAAGCACCTACAGATACTACAATGAGTTCATGTGGAACGGCAGATACGCAAAGTGCGTATCAATGGAAGAGGCTCTTTCAATAATGGAGAAATAAATTTAAAAGCACTTGCGTTTTTCGCAAGTGCTTTTTATAAATTCAGCCCAGTTTACCTTGCTCAGGAAATCTACTGTCTCTCCCTCCGTCTTTTTATTGACCTTATGTCAATAAAAATCCACCTCCCTCATCAGAGGGAGGCAAGCATTATCTCTTTGTGCCATTTGGCGTTGGAAGTGCAGCTTAACTTCTTACCATCTAACCTTATCGTTTATTGTTCCGATGGTGCTGCCTATGAAATTGTTCTGCTCGTCATATACCGCACGTTCAAAATGTGTAGCCTCTCTGTAATCCTCGGCTACATACTCCCCGTAAGGACCCTTGCGGAAATAGTATGTTACGATGTACTGTCCGTCTCCAAGCTCTGAGCGAACATGAGTTATCTTCTGAGTGTGCGCCTCAACCTGAACCACAGGCTTTACTGTTGCCTGCGCGCGCTTTATTCCTGCCACATGGACGGGCACCTTCTTATATATCCTTGCCATCTTCGCTCACCTCTCTTTACTTCCACTCTATTATATTATACACAACTGGTTTTTAAAATCAATAACAAATATTTTTTCGTAATTTGACTTTATCAACAAAATTCTCCTCGCTTATCCGTCATATTTCCCTAACTCTGCGGTGTATTTTCCCTTCTTTGATTGTTGAAATATTATCAATATTGGTTTATAATAGTCTTGTCACCAAAATATTATACGGAGTGTGAAAATCATGCCTTTGGTAAACACAAAAGAAATGTTCAAGGCTGCTTATGAGGGCGGCTACGCAATCGGCGCATTCAACGTAAACAACATGGAGATCGTTCAGGGTATCACCGATGCCTGTGCTGAGCTCAAGGCTCCCGTTATTCTCCAGTGCTCTGTCGGCGCTCGCAAGTATGCTCGTCCCGCTTACCTTGTAAATATGGTTAAGGCAGCTGCTGATGAGACCGGTCTTCCCATCGCTCTCCATCTCGACCACGGCCCCGACTTCGAGGCTTGCAAGAGCTGCATCGACGGCGGTTTCACCTCCGTTATGATCGACGGCAGCCATCATTCCTTCGAGGATAACATCGCTCTGACCAAGAAGGTCGTTGACTATGCACATCAGTTCGGCGTAACAGTCGAGGGTGAGCTCGGTCAGCTGGCAGGTATCGAGGACGATGTCAATGTTTCCGCTGAGGATGCTTCCTACACCGATCCTGCTCAGGTTCAGGAATTCGTTGAGCGTACCGGCGTTGACTCCCTTGCTATCGCTATCGGTACTTCCCACGGCGCATTCAAGTTCAAGCCCGGCCAGAAGCCCCAGCTCCGCTTCGACATCCTCGAAGAGGTCAGCCGTCGTCTTCCCGAGTTCCCCATCGTTCTTCACGGTGCATCTTCCGTTATGCCCGAGTATGTTGAGATGATCCGTAAGTATGGCGGTCAGATGGACGATGCTATCGGTATCCCCGAGGATATGCTCCGTCAGGCAGCAGCTATGGCAGTCTGCAAGATCAATGTTGACTCTGACCTGAGAATTGCTCTTACCGCTGCAATCCGTCGTCACCTTGCTGAGAATCCCACTCACTTCGATCCCAGACAGATCCTTACTCCTGCACGTGATGCAATCAAGGCTGTTGTTGCTCACAAGATCAACAACGTTCTCGGCTGCGCTAACAAGGCATAAGTTCTGTGAATGCTTTGATCCCCATGGAAGAAAATCTTCCATGGGGATTTTGTTTGCTTGTAATTATTATCGCTGTGACTGTTGGCAATCGGAACACATATTGTTATCCGTTTTCTCTCCCTCCGAGTTCATTTACAAAATGAACTCTACTCCCATCGTCAGAGGGAGGCAAGCAACACCTTTCTCAGTCTTCGGTTATTTCAGACCGTTATCTGCGCCGCTCTCCAAAAATATGCATTACAATTATAATGCATATCGGTATCACAAGAAACATCGGTGCCATCGCATTGAATTCTGCACTGGGCTTTAGGTACATCGATTGTGCCGGGTTTTCTGAATCGTACCATATTTCTGCTTTGCTACCCTCTGTTCTGCCTTTGCCGAGGGCTCTGTTGCTTATGACTTCGCTTCCGCTGTACACCTTGCCCTCTGCCTCATATGTATAGTAAACCCTTGTTTTTAATTTTCTGAGATGCTCTGTTTTTTGCACTGTTCCTTCTGTCGATGTCCATGTGCTGTATTTTTCTGCACTGCTTCTGTATATGAAAAAAGACGCTGCTATAGCTATTATCATCACCAAAATTACAGGCAAAAGCTTTTTCACAGTTTTCTCCCCCTGTCATTTCTTTATTTCAGCATAGCATTAATTTATGCCCGATTCAATATGATAAAATAAAAAAGAGGGCTTTGCCCTCTTTTTTATATTTCAAGCTCTGCCGCGCTTTTCAGCGCTTCAAAATTATTTATATCCTTTTCCATTTCAAAAATCATATCACGCTTTTCCTTCGGCAGGTTAAGATAGTACTCACGTGCTTTGGCATCTGCTTCCAGCAGGTTATTAAGGCCGCCTGTATATATTCCGTTATACACCTTCGGCTGACCCATTGCAACACCGTCATTCATAGCTGTCTTCCTTTCACTTTTTACTATAGTATGCCTTGTTTTTTGTTGCTTTATTACATTGTAAATATATTTCTTTTAAGCTATAATAAAATTGATGTAATTATATTGCAAAAGGAGTGTTTTTTAATATGAAAACCATTCTTGTCTGCGGCGGCGCAGGCTACATTGGAAGCCACATGGTCGCAGAACTGAACAGACAGGGTTTTGAGGTAGTCGTTGCCGACAGCCTTGTTACAGGCCACAGAGATGCTGTAAAAAACGCAAAGCTTTATGTTGGAGACCTTCGTGACAGAGCATTTCTTGATAAGCTCTTTACCGAAAACAAAATCGACGGTATTATTAATTTTGCCGCTTTTTCTCTTGTTGGCGAAAGCTGCACAGAACCCCTTAAATACTATGAAAACAACATGGGCGGCGCAATAAGCCTGCTGGGTGCAATGCGTGATTACGGCGTAAATAAGATCGTCTTCTCCTCCACTGCTGCAACTTACGGCGAGCCCGAAAAGCAGCCCATAGAAGAGTGCGACCGCACCTTCCCCACCAACCCTTACGGCGAAACAAAGCTTTCCATCGAAAAGCTCCTTAAATGGTGTGATAAGGCTTACGGCATAAAGTACGTCACTCTCAGATATTTCAACGCCTGCGGCGCTGATAACGAAACAGGTATCGGTGAAGATCACAACCCCGAGAGCCATCTTATCCCCATCGTTCTGCAGGCAGCTTCAGGGAAGAGAAGCCATATAGGTATTTTCGGTGACGATTATCCCACCGCTGACGGCACCTGCGTTCGCGACTATATTCACGTTCTCGATCTTGCTGATGCTCACCTCAGAGCTCTCAGATATCTCGACGGCGGCAACGAAAGCGATGTTTTCAATCTCGGTGTTGGCGACGGCTATTCTGTACGTGAGATAATCGAAGTTGCACGCAAGGTAACAGGAAAGGAAATTCCTGTCAAGGTCGAGCCTCGCAGAGCAGGTGACCCCTCTACCCTCGTAGCCTGCAACAAAAAGGCCCGCGAGGTGCTGGGCTGGAATCCCTCTCATTCAGACCTTGAGACCATAATCGCTTCTGCATGGAAGTGGCACTGCGATTGCCCCAACGGCTATAACGACAAGTAAAATCTGATACATACGAAAACCACCTCTGAGCAAATGCTCAGAGGTGGTTTGCTGTCAGAAGATTTCATGACTACCAGGTATATCGTGCGTTTCAACCCTGAGGC
>JAZSNZ010000222.1:0-4500 GCA_045536645.1 Acutalibacteraceae bacterium | reverse complement strand
ATACTTTCATTGGATAAAGTATATCATATACACATGAGAAATGTCACCGCTAAAACAAAAGAAACGTCAGAGAAAACACATATTTCCCCTGACGTTTCGATGACTATTTTATAAACTCAATGGAATGCACTGCCAGTTCATCGCTGGTCATAAGTCTTAAATCAAACACACCCTCCTCGGGCAGCCTGATGGGGCATTCTACTATCTGCCATGTGGGGAAGTTATGCTCGCCGACCTTTTTAGGCCAGAATGCGATGTCATCGGACATTGGAATCTCAGCGACTGCCGCAGCGGTGCCTTCATCAATGAGGAACTCAAGTCTTGCGCCTGCAGGGGTAAAGCCTGCACAGCAGATGCGAATTTTCGAAGCACCTGCAGACACGCAGTTTATGAAGTCAATCTCGCCGCCCGCCTGCGAATCGGTGAGTACCGCAGGGATTTTACTGCCGCGCTTTTCGATGAAGGTCACGTCCTCGAAGTCATCACACTTCCATGGATAAATAACGCCGTCAAGGAGCCTGGGAGCTATCTTTCTGCCGGGGATTATCACCTGACCCATAAGTCTGATATCGCCGCTGGAAGCGCCGATCATGACATTTGCAAAGCCACGCTCGAGCACAAAGCTGTCGGTAGTTACGTCCCACACTCTCAGCTCATCATGGGGCAGAGAGAATACAACATTCCGACTGCCTCGGGCAGGTACGGTGATGCGGTCAAAGCCTTTCAGCTGAATAATAGGTCTCGGCAGAGCGGAATCCTTGATGGAAACATACATCTGAGGAACCTCCTGAGCCTCGAAATCGCTGTTGTTGGCAATGGTAAAGGAGACCTGCCAGCCTTTTTCCGCAGGCATGATTCTAAGGTCGGAATATGAAAATTCGGCATAGCTCAGACCGTGGCCGAAGGGGTAGATTATGCCCTCATCATTCCAGAGGTAGGTCATTTTGCCGTGCATTATATCATAATTCATTATACTTTCAGGGGTATAGCGGTCATTACGCACCCAGCTCATGGGGAGCCTGCCTGCGGGAGAAATATCACCCGACAGAATATCTGCAAGACCGTTACCCATCTCCTGCATACCGTGGGACAGAGTGATCACTGCATTTGAGAGGGCAAAGGCCATGCCGCCGTCAAAGGGGTAGCTGGTGATCACGACTGCTACGCTGTTTTCGTTGACAAGAGCGGCATTTCTCAAAAGCTGTTCGTCGCGCTTGGGAAGCAGCAGTGAATGGCGGTCGATGCATTCTCTGGCGTGAATCATGGGATTTGTGCCCACAACTGTCACCACTGTGTCGTAATTTTTCGCCTGTATCATGGCACCTGCTTCGTTATTGATAACGTTCATTACGAAAACATTTGCATCAGTGGGGGCAAAGGGCTTGTCAAACTTGACCGATTCGCCCGTTTCGCCCCATCGGGCAAGCTTTCCGTCAAAGCCTTTGATGAAATATCTTCCGTCACCCTGCGCAACGAGAGTAAACTGAGTCTTTACCCACCAGCGCAGGGAATAATCCGCAATAGGTCTTGCGGGGTGTTCTCTTTCTATGCGTTCCATTTCCGCAAGGACTTCGGGAGGCACCTTTTCGTTGGGCTTTATAACGTGTCCTAAGTCAAGGAGTTTTCCGTTGTCAAGGGAGCGGAGGGTGACTGAGCCGAAGCCCCAGTCCTCAAGGTAGAATCTTGCACTTTCCTGTCCCTTTTCGCCCACCATCAGGGCGTTGTGCTCACCGCCGAAAACAAGAGGAAACCCTTCGGCAGTAGAGAAGCTGACTATATCACGGGTCTCGAGATAATCGACGTTTTCTTCGCCGAAGCGAGCCTTCAGACCGTCGAGAACGGAAACACGGTAGTCCATTAATGCGGTGTACCAGTCCATGTGTACCTGAGTTGCCATGTGACCGAGAACGGCTATCTTACCGCCTTTTATGGGCAGTGCGCCTTTGTTTTTAAGCAGTACGCAGGATTCGGAAACCGCTCTGCGTGTCAGAGTCTTGTGCTCCTCGCAGTTTACAAGCTCCTCAGTCTTAAGGTCATCATAGGGGGTGGAAGGATTAAACTGACCGAGCCTGAATCGCACCCTCAGAATATTTCGTACGGGAATATCAAGCTCGCTCTCGGTCAGAAGTCCTCGATCAAAAGCTTCCTGCAGAGCCGGGATAACGATTTCGGCTCTGTCGTTCATGGTATCCGCACCGTTTTTGAGTGCATGTGCGATGGTCTCGCAGTGGTCATTGAAATAGTGGTGATCATTCACCGTCTGCATGAAGTCGCCGCCGTCGGTGACTATGTGACCTCGGTCTCTCATGCCCCATTCGTCCTTTACCACATCGTTGAGCATGGGGTTGAGCATCATGGGTATGCCGTTGACCTCATTGTAGGAGGACATGACGGAATATGCCCCTGCGTCCTTTATAGCCGCCTTGAAGGGGACGGTGTAGTATTCCTGCATCAGTCTCGGGGAAATGGAGCAGTTGCAGGAGGTGCGGTGATATTCGTTGTTGTTTGCAAAGAAGTGCTTCGGGCCGCTTGTGACCATAAGAGGGTCCTTGCCGTTGTCGTTCTGGGCAGAGGTTATTATTGCCTTTGCAAGCTCGCTTGTAAGGTAAGGGTCCTCGCCGTAGCCTTCCTCCGTTCTGCCCCAGTAAGGGCTTCTTTCAAGGTCGACTGTGGGAAACCACAGAGTGGTTCCTTCCTTTTTGCCTGTGCGGTTATAGAAGGCACGAGCCTCCTTGCCTGTTACAGTGCCTATTTCAGAAAGCAGCTCACGGTCAAAGCTTGCGGCAAGTCCGATGGTCTGGGGGAAGGTGGTGGCAGAGCCGAGACGGTCGATATAGCCGTGAGCACCCTCGCCGCCGATGGTGAATTGCTCTATTCCGAGCCTGGGCACTGCTGAGTGGGTCATGGGTATAAAGCCCATCTTTTCTTCCAGGGTCAGCCTCGACATCAGGTCGTCAAGGCGCTTTTCTATATCGAGAGAAGGGTCTTTGAAAGGGAATTCAAAAGCCATTTTTAATTCCTCCGATTTAATCTGCAGAGTAAATTTGGTATCGTATACATATTACTTGACGGATTGCTGCATGTCAAGTGTTATGTATCGCTTGAATACCCCTGTCTGCGTTGGTTGCAATGAACGGATTTGTGTGGTACAATATAGGACAGCACCCCCTGAAAGGAGTTTGATATCATGGCTATAAAGGCATATTACAGCGGCTCGAATTACCAGAGACGCCGCAGACGCTCCGGCAGCATCGGCTCTGTGCTGTGGGACTACCGTCCGCAGATAATAATAGGGATCATCGCACTTGTGCTGGCGGTGGCTATCATACTGATGATAAACGGCTGCGCAGACAAGAGACCTGAAACGGTGGAGTTTGACGGCAAGGAATATTCCACCTCTCTTACACGGCTTGATCTGTCGGGCAAGGATATCGACAACATCGAGGACGTTAAGTATTTTACTTCTCTTAATTATCTCGACCTGTCGGGAATGGAAATAGAAGATGTTTCGTTCCTGTCGGGACTTAAAAAGCTCAGAACATTAAAGCTCGGTTCCGTTGTGCTCACGGAATCTACAAACCCTTCCTACACAGGTGTTGACGAGATACTGGGAACTGACATAAGATACAACAACATAACTGATGTTGTGCCTCTCTCGAAGCTGGAAAATCTTGAGGAGCTTTATCTTGACGACAACCGCATTGAAAGCATCGAATCTCTTGCAAAGTGCGTAAAGCTTAAGAGACTGAGCCTGTCGGGCAACTATATTTCCGAGCTGTCTGCCCTGTCGGGACTGTCAGGCCTTGAATACCTCAACATTTCCGACAACAATGTCTCCGAGCTTTCTGCTCTGTCCTCGCTGACCGAGCTTCGTGAAGTACACATGAGAAATTGCTATGTTGAATCTCTTGCTCCCATCGCAAGGCTTACACAGATATATACTCTGAATATCGACAACAACAGCATATCCGATATTTCGACCCTGTCGCACATGACACAGATGACAGATCTCGTGCTCAACAGCAACGGCATAAAGGATATCTCCGTGCTGAGCAAAATGAAAAAGCTGAGAAATCTGTCCTTCCAGGATAACGATGTATCTGACATTTCCGCTCTCTCCGAGCTTGACAAGCTCTACAGCCTGAACTTTTCCAGCAACGATGTGTCCGATATAAAGCCCCTTGCCTCTCTTGTCGGCCTTCGTGAGCTTTCCTTCGGACAGAACAGCGTAAAGAGCTTAGCGCCCCTCGCAAACCTCAATAACCTTATGGTGCTGGACTTTGCCGACAACGATGTTTCCGATGCAGCGGCAAAGAAGGAAGCAGACAAGCGTCCCGAGTGCGAGGTAAGATACTGAGCGTACTGACAATGAATATCTCTTGCCTCCCTCTGATGATGGGAGTAGAGTTCATTTTGCAAATGAACTCGGAGGGAGAGATAGTGCATAACAGTGTGGTTTTCAACTACCCCTCAGTCAGCTTCGCTGACAGCTCCCCTGAC
>JAZSNZ010000372.1:0-2257 GCA_045536645.1 Acutalibacteraceae bacterium | reverse complement strand
TATCTAAGCAAGTTGCTGAAAAAGATACACCCTGTTCGAAAGAACAGGGTGTTTTGTTTTGTGTTTATAAGATTAAGAGTTTTCCTCTCCCTCAGAGTTCACTTTTAGTGAACTCTTCTCCCATCGTCAGAGGGAGCCAGGATATGACAGCAAAATTTTACGGGCTATCTGTACAGTCAACCTTTTTTCCTGCAGGAGACATCATTTATTCCTCGACCAATAGGCTCAATCTCTGAAAATCTGGTGTCGTTATATGCTTTTGCAAGGCTTTCGGGCAAAATCGCAAAATCGACCAGACGGTCTTTTTTATATTTCAGTCTGACTGTCACCTGTTTGCCCTGACTTTCCTTTAAAAGCTCTATCATCTGCTCATAATCGCCGTTGTCATACAATGAGGGCTTTTTCAGTATAAAACTCTCGTAAAAAAATTTCTGCACTCCGTCAACGATGCAGCAGGCCTCAATATCAAGAAGACCCGATTCGAGGCAAACATCATACCCATCGCTGTAGCAGTCATAGATAAATGACATGGGCATTTCCTTATATGTTGGCTTCGAAAAAATCCACATGAGCTGCTCCTCCTGTACTATAATTCTGTAAATTTCATTTATCGGGAGGCTGATAGCCTCCCCTGCGGTTATTTGGGGCATGGCTGTATTTATTACAGTCAGGTGAATTGGAGCTTGTTAAATGTACGCTCAGGCAAGCTTGCAAACATACCGCACTTCGCGAATATCTTTTCCTCCTATGTTATCATCCAAATATTCCCCTGTGCATGAAAATCCATACTTTTCATAAAACCGTCTTGCTCTGATATTTTCTTCAAGAACCCAGAGAAACACTTCAGAAAACCCTTGTTTTTTCAATTCATCCAAAACAGTTTTCAACAAAACACCACCATATCCCTTGCCTATGTAATCCGGCAGGAAGTAAATTGATATTACTTCTCCATAGTCAGGATATTGTTTGAATCTTGATTTACAGAAGCTGCTTGTTCCGATATATTCTCCGTTTTCAATGCAGACCATTGTACACCATTCAGGAATATTCAAATTCTTTACCCATCGTCCTTTTGGTATGGCATCGAGATAATCCTGCGGAATTATTCCGCAGTAAGCGAATCTCCAACTTTCTTCGTATATCCTGCTTATAGCTTCTTTATCGTCCGATAAATTAATATATCTGATTTCCATCTTTGCAATCCCCAAATTCATATTTACAGTTTTCTTCGATGTTAGCACCGCAAAATAAAAAAGTCAACCCACAGCAAATCACTGCTGTGGGTTGAACTATACTTATGCTTCTTTTTTCTTTGCAGTTATCTTCTTTTCGGTGCCTGCTCTGAGGCGTGCGATGTTCTCGTGATGCTTGCCGATTATCAGTGCGGCATAGCCTACTGCAAGGACAGTCATCACAACCACATACCAGAGGTTTGCGTTTGCATCGTTCTTATAGTAAAGAATGGTTATCACAAACATTGAGAAGGGGAATGTTGCTGTTG
Organism: Acutalibacteraceae bacterium; assembly: GCA_045536645.1. Taxonomy (GTDB): domain Bacteria; phylum Bacillota; class Clostridia; order Oscillospirales; family Acutalibacteraceae; genus JAISGQ01. The sequence goes on along the minus strand of JAZSNZ010000372.1, from coordinate 756 downwards.
CAAGGATAGAGGAAAGAGATACTATTCTGCTCAAAAGCATCACTACGATAAATGTTCCGATACACACCGCAAAAGCGATGGGGTGAAGCATGAGAGATATTGCCGCACCTGTTACAACGCCCTTGCCGCCCTTGAACTTATAGTATATAGGCCAGACGTGACCGACCATTACAAAGAGAGCCGCTATGCCCTTGCCGACGTTCATAAGCTCGTCGCCATAGCCAAGCTGAATATTGAATACGTACTTATAAAGCACTACGGCAGCCAGAACAGATGCCACGGCTTTGAGAAAGTCACCGAGGAAGGTCAGCGCAGAGGGTAATTTACCCACGCTTCTGAGCACGTTTGTGGTGCCTGCATTGCCGCTGCCGAATTCTCGGATATCCTTTTTCAGATATGCCTTTGTGATGATTATTGAAAAGTTGATGCTTCCTAAAAGGTATGCTATTACCGCAGTCAGCACATAAACTATGATAAGCTTACTTATCAAGCCCTATCCCTCCTATTTTCTATCCTGCTTTTCTCTTATTATGAATCGCACGGGAGTGCCCTCAAGGCCGAAGGTCTCTCGAATACGGTTTTCAAGGTATCTCTGATAAGAGAAGTGGAACAGCTCTGCGTTGTTGACAAAGCAGACAAATGTGGGCGGCTTTGTTGAAGGCTGAGTCATGTAGTAGATCTTCAGTCTCTTGCCCTTGTCTGTAGGCGGCTGTACTCGCTGTGTTGCCTCTGCAAGAAGCTCGTTGAGCATACCTG
>JAZSNZ010000210.1:0-2369 GCA_045536645.1 Acutalibacteraceae bacterium | reverse complement strand
TACGTATTTATGATAAAATAATAAAAATATGATTATTTGCATATTGGAAATTTACTATTTAACAGAGCAGGATCGCTAATGAGATACATAATAAACGATAAAAAGTATAAATTCAAATCAGCTTTCGATACCGAAACAGGTGCCTACGTGCGCACAGGCATACTTGATGAAAACGGCAGAGACACAGGTGTTGATCCGTTTATGGCATCATATCCGCACCTTATCGATGTTGGTATAATGGGACACTGCATCCACGGCAAGACGGGACTCTGCGCCAAAGCTGGCATCGGGTGTTATCAGAGCGGAATGCTTGTGGAACAGCCCAATATGGCGCTGGAGGATTTCAAATGGATAGCCGAGCAGTCAAAGGGCAAGTGCAATCAGTTTGCCCTCGGCGGCAGGGGAGACCCTGACCAGCACGAACATTTTGAGGAGATACTCAAAATATGCCGTGAAAATATACTTGTGCCGAATTTTACAACATCGGGATACGGTATGACTCCCGAAATTGCAGCACTCTGCAAACAATACTGCGGTGCGGTGGCGGTCAGCTGGTACAGAAGTGAATATACCCTCAGAGCGATCGATATGCTGCTGAATGCAGGAGTAAAGACCAATATTCATTATGTTCTCGGGAAAAACAGCATAGATGAAGCTATCGAACGGCTTTCAGAGAATGATTTCCCCAAAGGGATAAATGCAGTGATTTTTCTGCTCCACAAGCCTGCGGGGCAGGGCTCAAAGGAAAATATGCTTTCCTTTGACGATGAAAGGGTAGCGGAATTTTTTGCACAGGTGGACAGACGCCACCCATTCAAGGTCGGTATGGATAGCTGCAATGTTCCCGGTGCAATAAACTTCTGCAAATCCATATTGCCCGAATCTCTCGATAGCTGCGAGGGAGGAAGGTACAGCTGCTATATCGGGGCAGACATGATTATGGTGCCATGCAGCTTTGACCAGCAGAAAAGATACGAGGTATCACTGCGTGAAATGGACATTACAGAAGCATGGAACAGTGAGGCTTTTGAGCGATTCCGAAACCGTATGCGCGGTGCCTGCCCCGATTGTGATAAAAAAGCACTTTGCATGGGCGGCTGTCCGCTGATGCCTGAAATTGTATTCTGCGCCAGTGAGAAAAGGAGCTATGAACAATGAAAATCAGAACAGATTTTGTGACCAATTCATCTTCCAGCAGCTTTGTCACTGTAAGATTTGAAATGGAGGATGGCGACTGCGCTTACGGCATCGACTGTGATTTTGAGATGCCTGAGAATAAAAAAGCTTTAAATCAGTTGCTGGAAATCAAAAGCGTAAAAAAGCTTATTGAATACTTTGGTGTTTCCGAGGGCGATATGCTTTATGGAGCAAAATCGATTTTTGACGAAGGTATATCCATAAAGGATATAAAGAGAATCCGTGTTGCAACAGGTTGTGTACTGGGTGGCGAGGATGCTGCAGGTTACCTTGAGGATATGGGTTTTGACCCTTATGAAGTCGATCCTGAAAAGCTGGAAGGTCAGGTTCAATTTGACTTTGAGGGTAATATTCTCTGCGGTGATGCAGTTATATATGATCTTGAGAATGAAACTGTCTCAAAGGGCGATCTTGAGAGCGACGATTCTTACGGTGCATAAAGGAGAATAAAATGAAAATCAGAACAGATTTTGTGACCAATTCATCCTCCAGCAGCTTCGTTGTAACCCTTAGAATATACGATAAAAAGGGCAAGCTCTATTCGTTCGGGACAGAGTATGCCTTGAACGAAGACGGCGGTGACAGCAGATTCTGCGGCAATATAAAAGACCTCAGAAAGAAAAAGACTGTGGAGGAGCTTTGTGATTATCTTCTCGACAGCACAGACGACGGAATCTATGATGAGTACGATGATGAAGACGAAGAATGCGAGGTCGATGAAGAAATCCCCGAGGGTCTGACTGTTGACGAATATTACGAAATGTACGGAAGCGAAGACTATGAAAGACTTCAGAAATTAATATCAAAGGAAGTCCGTCAGAAATTCAGAGAAGAAGTCATATCAAATATCAAAAAGGTAAAAGACATTGACCGTATAGAAATACACCACGATTATTCTGCATGGGGCGAATTTGCAGATCTCATTGCAGATAACGATCAAGAGCTCTGTGATCTTGCAAAGAAATATCTTGAAGCAGAGGGCAGAAAGAAAAACAAAATAAAGAAAAAGCTTATCAAATACATAAAAACTCCCTGCGCAGAAAGAGAAGGCGAAAGCTTTGGTCAGGGCTATGAGGATTTCAGATACATCTTTGATCCCACCGATGAAAACATCGAGAAGCTATGCAAAAGACTTTGCAGCTAAGTCGGATCGTAGCCATGTCGTTCTGTGA
>JAZSNZ010000314.1:0-4952 GCA_045536645.1 Acutalibacteraceae bacterium | reverse complement strand
GCTTGCTCGTGACATGATAAAGGCAATAATCTCCCATGTTCTTGAGACCTGCCCCCAGGATATCGACTTCTTCAACAGCTTCGTTGACAAGGGTCTGAAGGAGAGACTGAACCATATAGTAAATTCCGAATTTGCTCACGTTACCTACACCGAGGCTGTCGAGCTTCTTGAGAAGAACAACGACAACTTCGAGTACAAGGTAGAGTGGGGAACAGACCTGCAGACCGAGCATGAGAGATATCTCACCGAGCAGATTTTCAAGTGCCCCGTATTTGTAACAGACTATCCGAAGGAGATAAAGAGCTTCTATATGCGTCTTAACGACGACGGAAAGACTGTTGCTGCAATGGATCTTCTCGTTCCCGGCATCGGCGAGATCGTCGGCGGCAGCCAGAGAGAGGAGCGCATGGATGTTCTTCTTGAGAGAATGGCTGAGCTTGGTCTTAACGAAGAGGATTACTGGTGGTACCTTGAGCTTCGCAAGTACGGCGGAAACAAGCACTGCGGCTTCGGTCTCGGCTTTGAGCGCATGATTATGTACCTTACCGGTATCAGCAATATCCGCGACGTTATCCCCTTCCCCAGAACAACAGGCGTTGCAGAGTTCTAATCAGGAGTTGATTTGATGAGTTATAAGAATCTGACACAGCAGGAAGCTATCGCACTTCGCGAGGAGCTTAAAAAGGAATACAACAATTACCGCGACATGAATTTAAAGCTCAATATGACACGCGGTATCCCCAGCAAGGAACAGCTTGCACTTTCAATGCCCATGTTTGATATTCTTTCAAGTGCAAGTGAGCTGTTTTCCGAGGACGGCACGGACCTTAGAAACTACGGTGTGCTCGACGGCATCGCAGAGGCAAAGCAGTTCTTTGCAGATATTTTCGGAGTTACCACCGATGAGATAATCGTCGGCGGCAACTCAAGCCTTACAATGATGTACGACACCATCTCTTCCGCAATGGGTCACGGCCTTCTCGGCGGTGTACCCTGGGCACAGCAGGGCGATGTAAAGTTCCTTTGTCCCTGCCCGGGCTATGACAGACACTTTGCTATTACAGAGTACTGCGGAATCAAGATGATCCCCATCAAGTACCATGAGGACGGTCCCGATATGGATACCATCGAGACTCTTGTCAGCTATGACCCCATGATAAAGGGTATATGGTGTGTTCCCAAGTATTCAAACCCCACAGGTATTACATACTCCGATGAGGTAGTAAGACGTTTTGCAAACCTTAAGCCCGCTGCTCCCGATTTCAGAATCTTCTGGGATAATGCATACTTTGCACACAACCTGTTCGGCGAGGACAGAAAGCTCCTTAACCTTCTTGACGAGTGCAAGAAGGCAGGCAACCCGAACATGGCATATATGTACTTCTCCACCTCTAAGATCACCTTCCCCGGTGCAGGTCTTGCAGGTATGGCTACATCTGTTACAAACGTAAAGGCTATCAAGGAGAGAATGACCGTTCAGTCCATCGGTCCCGATAAGATAAACCAGTACCGTCACTGCACATATATAAAGCAGGTTGGCGGACTGGAAGCACAGATGGAGAGACATTCTGAAATTCTCAGACCGAGATTCAAGGCTGTCACCAATACCCTCAAGGAAGAGCTGGGCGGACTGGGCATTGCAGAATGGACAGATCCCGACGGCGGATATTTCATCAGCTTTGATGCACCGGAGGGCTGTGCAAAGAAGATAGTTGACCTGTGCTCAAAGGCAGGCGTTGCGCTTACAAAGGCAGGTGCAACCTTCCCCTACGGCAAGGACCCCAGGGACAGCAACATCAGAATCGCACCTACAGCACCCTCTCCCGAGGAGCTTAAGGTTGCTGTAAAGATTCTTGCTGTTTGCACAAAAATTGCTTATCTTGATAAGCTTATTGCACAATAGTGCAGGATAATTTGGTTTAATTTGTAGTAATTGCATTGACAAAGTTCATTGTAAATTTTATAATGAACTTTGTTATGCTTGTACATTTTATATGTGCAGACAAACCAAGCAAAATTGAGGAGGAAAAAGCATGAAGCGAATCGGCAAGCCGTGGGTAGTCATTCTTGCCATCGTTATTCTTGTGTTCTCGTATCTGTCATTCTTCGGCGTATACGGTTCATGGGGCGATGAGCAGAAGGCATACATCCGCGGTGCAAAAGACATCAGATGGGGTACAGATATCCAGGGTGGTATCAGCGTTACCTTCGGTCCGCAGAATATTGATGCATCTGCAGAGCAGATGAACACACTCAAGGAAATTCTCGGCTCAAGACTTGTAAACAAGAACATCACTGACTATGAGATGTATCTTGACGAGGACGATGACAGAGTTATCCTTTCTTTCCCCTGGAAGGACGGCGAGGTTCAGGATCCTCAGGCTATGATTAATGAGCTTTCCGCAAGCACTGAGGTTATGTTCTTTGACGGTGCTCCCACAGCAATAACTGCAAAGGATGTAAACGGCGAAACCGTTTATTATGATGCAGCAGGCAACCAGCTCGTTCTTTCCGTAAAGGGTGAGCACGTTGAGTCTGCACAGGTTATGGTAGACCAGCAGACAAGTGAGTACTGCGTACAGCTCAACCTCACTTCTGAGGGCGCAGCTATTTTCAGCGAGGCAACAAGCCGTCAGCTCAATGAGCAGATTTCCATCTGGCTCAACACCAATGAAGGCTTTGTAATGCTCTCTGCACCTGTTGTAAACAACGTTATCTATGACGGTGTTGCTATCATCAGCGGTAACTTTACTGCTGACTCCGCATCTTCTCTTGCAAACTCCATCAACGACGGTGCACTTCCCTTCAAGCTCGAGGTCGTTGATTATGATATTATCGATGCAGCACTTGGTAAGGATTCACTCAAGGCAATGCTTATCGCAGGTATCATAGCATTTGTACTTATCGCAGTATTTATGGTATTCAAGTACCGTCTGCCCGGTGTTGTAGCATGCTTTGCTCTTCTCGGACAGGTTGCATGTACTCTTGCTATCGTATCCGGTTTCTTCCCCAGTGTAAACAGCTTTACACTTACAATACCCGGTATAGCAGGTATCATTCTTTCTGTTGGTATGCAGGTTGACGCAAACATCATCACCGCTGAAAGAATCAAGGAAGAGCTTGCTCACGGCAAGTCTCTCGACGGTGCTATCGATAACGGTACAAGCGAAAGTATTTCTGCTATCGTTGACGGTAATATCACAAATATGATCGTTGCTATCATCCTTATGGGTGTTTTCGGTCCTACCAACACAATCTGGAGCAAGATTCTTACTCCGTTCCTCTTTGCGTTCGGTCCTGCAACAACAGGTACCATTTATTCTTTCGGCTGCACAATGCTTGCCGGTGCTGTTCTTAACATTATCTTCGGTCTTTTTGTTACCAAGATCATGCTCAAGTCAGCCTCCAAGTTCAGCATCTTCAGAAAGAAATCACTTTACGGAGGTGTTGAATAATGTTCAATAACAAGAATTATGATTTCGTCGGAAAGAAAAAGCCTGTTCTTATTGTAACTGTTGTTGTTCTCGTTGTTTGCATGCTTTTCCTCCTTATCAGAGGTCTCAGCCTCGATATTAAATTTACCGGCGGTACTATCATCAAGTACAACTATTCCGCAAAGCAGGCTGAAGAGGTTTCCGATACAGATGCAGCGGTGGTTTCTGATGCCGACATTTCCGCTTCTGATGTTCTCGGTGTGTCTGACGTGTTTACTGTAGCCAGCAACGCCGACATTACTACTGCTACCGATGCTGTCGTTTCTGCTGCAGATGTTCCTGCCGTGGAGGAAGAGGCTGACGAATTCGACATGCCCGATCCTTCTGAGCTCAACATCGTTCCCAATGAGGCAACAGAGCTCGATAAGGAAGAGGTCAAGTCTGTTGCATCTCAGATGCTCATGGGCGATGTATCCGTCGATATGAGCTCCAGAATCCTTACCGGCGGCGGCAAGGAGACCTCTGTTACCATCAAGCTTGCTGACAAGCGTGCAGTTGCAAAGGATGCAGGTGCTCAGCTTGAAAAGGCACTTGAAATGAAGTACCCCAACGTTGATTTTGAAATCAGCTCCGTAAGCTCCGTTGACCCTGTCATGGGTAAGGAGTTCTTCGGCAAGTGCCTTGTTGCAATGCTCGTTGCATCTCTTTTCATGGTTCTGTATGTTGCATTCAGATTCAGAAAGATAGGCGGCTTCTCTGCAGGCCTTACTGCTATCGTCGCTGTTGTCAACGACTGCTTCGTTGCATTCACTGCATTTGTTGTTTTCGGATTCCCCATTGATGATAACTTCGTTGCTGTTATTCTTACTATCATCGGTTATACCCTTAACTCCACAATCGTTATCTATGACCGTGTAAGAGAGAACAAGAAGAAGCTCGGACCCAAGGTTCCTGTTGCACAGCTTGTCAACAGAAGTATAAATGAGACCCTTGCACGTACCATTTATACCAACCTTACATTCCTTATGTCCGTTCTCGCTGTTGTTGCAGTTGCTGTCATTTTCGGCATCAGCTCCATCCTCAGCTTTGCAGTTCCCATGCTCTTCGGTATCATTTCCGGTTGCTACAGCTCCCTGTTCATTTCCAATATTCTTTGGGTAATGTGGCAGGAGAAGAAGGCCGCCAGAAAGGCAAAGAAGTTCTAAAATGTATGGTAAATCATTCGCCTGTGAGGTGTCATGGGCGAATGATTTTCTTCTTGCAGAAAGAGAAAAAATATTTCATATAAATTCAAATTTTTGCTTGACATTATCGTTTCAAGGTGCTATTATATTTTAGCAATCACGAGTTGCGTATGCGCCCATAGCTCAGCTGGATAGAGTGTTTGGCTACGAACCAAAAGGTCAGGGGTTCGAATCCCTTTGGGCGCGCCAAAGCTGTCGGTTTCATCCCTTGCGGATGGAAGCGGCAGCTTTTTTGTGTAAACAAGGGATTCGAAGGGTCAGTAGTGAATGGAGG
>JAZSNZ010000085.1:0-8483 GCA_045536645.1 Acutalibacteraceae bacterium | reverse complement strand
GGATACTCCTTGTTATTGACGATGTACAGGTCAGGCCAGGGGTAGGAAACGGTAGCGTCAGTTCCTGCCACTTCCATGTATCCGACTGCGTATGCGTGGTTGATTCTGCCCGGCTCTTCCTTGTTTTCCTCCTTGGGAATGTAAAGGTTGCAGAGCAGTGCGGTGTAGTACATGGTGGAGGACACCTGGCAGATACCGCCTCCGACGCCTGTGTCAGCACCCTCGGAGGTGTAAACCGTTGCGTAGGAATAGCCCTTTTCAACGGTTCTCTCGCCGACTATGTTATTGAAGCTTATCTTTTCACCCGGCTGGAGAATTGTGCCGTTTATTGTACTTGCTGCAAGGTCGATATTGGAGGCACGGGCCTTGTTGCTGGAGCTGTCAAACTTAGATGCCCATGAGGACAGCAGATCGAGGCAGTAGGGTGCTCGAAGCTCCACGAGAGAAACCTCCGGCTCGGTCAGCGCCATGGTTATATTCCAGCTTTCGCCGCCGCCTGAAACAAGTCTTTTTGCATTGTCAAGGTCAAACTGCTTGCCTACAATCTCGGGCACAAACACCATCTCGCCTGTTGCAGAGGTGGTAGTGGACGCGTCCTTGGGGTCGCAGACGACTTCCTCGTATATCTTGTCCATATCCACTTCGGGAGCTTCTATAACATGGACATTCGCCTGCACTGAGCCGCCTTTATTGCGTACGCAGGACTTAAGATCTGCAAGGAAATCATCATACTCTATACCGACTCCGTCAGTTCCTGCGTGAACTATAAGCTGGTCGCCCTCTATCTCGTAGTAGGGTTCAATCATTGTTTCGCCCTGTGTTGCGGCAAGGTCTGTCAGGAGCTTCTTTATTCTGGTCTCGTTACAGATTATCGAGCCGTCGGAAACGAGAGACTCCTTGCCGATAATCTCAGTGCCCGAAATTATATCGAGATATGTTACCTCTGCTGTTCCGGGCGCTGCATAGGAAAAGCCGTAATCAGAAAGCTTTATGGTATGAGGCGTGCCGTTTACATCGATGCTGACGCTCTCACGGCTGAGCTTTTCGTCAACGCTCTCCTTGAGCATTGAATAAAGAATGGTGCTGTCCACTTCCTCAAGACCTGCACGCATTTCGATGGGGTTCTTCGGTCTCGTGGCGAGGATAACGGAAACGGTCACGATTATTGCCACTGCCGCCACACAGGCTGAGGCAATAGCTGCGATGCGCTTCATTCTGGAGCGGTTTGCACTGGCGTATTTTGCACGTCTGCGCTCGTCCGCTTCGCCGCTTACAAGGAACTGAGCATAAAACTCAGGCATTCCCTGGGGTCTGCGGTCTACAAGGTCCCGCTGCTCTGCCGAAAGGTTTTCGTAGCCTCGTGAGGGAGGCGCAGGACGAGCGGGAGGTGTGGGTCGTCCCTGTGAGGGGGGCATGGGACGTGCGGGCGGTGCAGGACGTCTCATCTGCGGTGCAGGTGCATCAAAATCGTCCTCGAAATCATCGGAAAAACTGTCGCTGAAATTACTGCCTCCTGCATAGCCGCCTCTTGCAGGAGCATCAAAGCCGTCGTCAAAATCGTCATCAAAGCCGCCATTATCAAAGTCATCTTCAAAGGCAGGCTGCGGTGCACGAGGTGCCTGACGGACGGGTGCTTCTTCCCTGACGGTGTAGTCCTGCTGACCTCGCATGGCTCTGTATTCATCAAGGCTTCGGGCACTTCCGCCTGTGGCGGCATTCACCTGCGGCTCGAAGGAGTCAAAGCCGTACAGGTCGCCAAAATCATCGTCAAAGCCGTCGTTTGCGGCTGTACCGCCGAAGTCATCGCCAAAATCGTCAAAGAGGTATTCCTCTCTTTCTCTGACAACGGGACGTGAAGGCTGACCGCCTTCACCTGCCTCAGGCTGTCTTGATACACGGCGAACCGATACATGCTGAGGCTTTTCTTCCTCGAAGTCGTCCTCCAGAGAATCAAGAGAGCCGCTTCTCATGCTCTTGTAACTATCCGTCTGCATCATTCCCGACACACTTGAGCGTCCGGAACCTCTGCCGTAGATTTCGTCATAATCATAGGACGGACGCTGGGGGGCAGGTCTTTTTGGTCTGTTGTATCCGCCATAATTATTGTTCATACTTTTCGTTTCTCCTTTCCCTCAGAATGGGAAATACATCGTCTTTGTCTGTCCGCAGGAGCTCTCATAACGGCCAACCGCTCAGAGTTCCCCTTATCTTTGGTATTATAACGTTTTTTTCTCCGCAGGTAAAGAGGTCTGCCCGATTGTTCACAGACAATTTGCAATGAATGGTTTTTATGCTGTTGGGAATGTTTTTTCAGGTAAGTTTATTTGATACGACAGATTGACTTTTGATGTACCATGCTGTAAATTAACACTTAAGCAAACCTTTAGTTTAAGGAGGAAATATTATGTCCGTAAAACTTATAAACTGTGCCGCTCTTCCCAATATCCCCTGGGAGAACAAGCCCGAAGGCTATGAGCAGCCCGTCTGGAGATACAGCAAGAACCCCATCACAAAGCGCCATCCCATAAAGGATGTTGACAGAATTTTCAACAGTGCACTCATCCCCTTTGAGGGTGCTTTTGCAGGTGTTTTCAGAGGCGACGGCTGCGACGGAATCTCCCGTCTTTACACAGGCTGGAGCCGCGACGGCATCAACTGGGATTTTGAAGAGGAGCCTATCTCCTTTATTGACGAAGAAGGCAAGCCCTTCCAGCCCAGATACGCCTACGACCCCAGAGTTGTCCCCATCGATGACGGCTGGTATCTCGTAATGTGGTGCACCGATTTCTACAGCCCTGCGATCGGCACCGCAAAGACCAAGGATTTCAAGACATATGTAAGACTTGAAAACCCGTTCCTGCCCCCTACAAGAAACGCTGTTCTCTTCCCCAGAAGAATAAACGGCAACTACGTCATGCTCTCCCGTCCCAGCGACAACGGTCACACCCCCTTCGGTGATATCTACCTCTCCGAAAGCCCTGACCTGACCTACTGGGGACGTCACAAGCATGTCATGGCTCCCACAAAGGGCTGGCAGTCTCTCAAGATAGGCGGCGGTGCCGCTCCCATCGAGACAAGCGAAGGCTGGCTGATGTTCTATCACGGCGTCTGCCACACCTGCAGCGGATATGTTTACTCAATGGGCGGCGCAATCCTTGACATCAATGAGCCTTCTAAGGTAAAATATCGTTGCCGCAATTTCCTCTTAGCTCCCGAAATGCCCTATGAGGAAACCGGCTTTGTACCAAGCGTTGTATTCCCCTGCGCCGCTCTTACCGACGGCTACACGGGCAGAATTGCTATCTACTACGGCTCTGCCGATTCCTATGTCGGCGTTGCCTTTACCACCGTCGATGAGGCAGTTGAGTACATCAAAGCCAACAGCCTCGTAAACGAAAACGATACTGAAAGCGGGCGAATCTGATGAGACAAATGGCAGAAGGAATGCTTGAGCATCTGGAAAATCAGCTTATACCCTTCTGGAGAAATCTGCGTGATGAGGAAAAGGGCGGCTACTTCGGTCAGCGCGACTATTCTCTCGCCATTGATGAAGAGGCCCACAAAGGCGCTATCTATACCAGCCGTATCCTGTGGTTTTTTTCAAACAGCTATATGCTGCTTGGAAACGATGAGCTTCTCGACGATGCCGAGCACGCCTATAAATTCATCCGTGATCAGATGACAGACAGGGAAAACGGCGGCGTATACTGGTCTGTCATGCGTGACGGCGGTATGTGCGACACCAGCAAGCACACCTATGCTCAGGCTTTTGCCGTCTATGCTCTTGCCTCCTTTGCTCGGGCAAGCGGCGAAAAGGAGCCTTTGGAGCTTGCCATGGAGCTTTTCGATGTAATAGAGACAAAGTGCCGTGACGGTGAGCGTTATCACGAGGCCCTTACCGATTCCTTCGTGCCTGTTACAAATATCCGCCTTTCCGAAAGCGGAGTTATCTCAAAATACACCATGAACACCATTCTCCACCTCGCCGAGGCTTACGCAGAGCTGTTTGAGGCAGGTGGCGAAGAGCGCGTGCGCGAGAGGCTTGCATGGCTCCTAGAGGAGTACTGCGAAAAGGTCTACAACAAGGAAAAGCGCGCACTCAACGTTTTCTTTGATGAAAACATGGAGACTCTCGGCAATATCCGCTCCTACGGTCACGAGATAGAAGCCTCGTGGCTGATGGACCTTGCCGCTGTTACTGTTTCAAGCTGTGACAGCGATAAAAAATACGCTTCTCTCTTTGAAAAGTGCCACGAGGTAACGGTAGCTCTTGCCGAAGAGGTCTACGGCAAGGCCATTTCCGACAGCGGCGCATTTATCTGCGATGCTGTAGACGGAGACGAAGAGACCGAGCATACATGGTGGGCTCAGGCTGAGGCCGTTCTCGGCTTTACCAACGCCTACCTCTGCACTCTTGACGAAAAATATCTGCGTGCCGCCTACGGCGTGTGGGACTATATCCAGGATAACTTCATCGACCGCCGTGAGGGCAGCGGTGAGTGGTACAACGGCGTCTCCGCCGACGGTATCCCCTCTGTGGGCTGTCTTGCAGGAGAATGGAAATGCCCCTACCACAACGGCAGAATGTGCATTAAAATGGTAGAATGGCAGCAGGCCTGCGAGATACTTGAACGTTATAACGACAGCAGCGACGAGCTGTCAATCACCATAGGCGATGAGGCCGATTACGAAGGCTGATACTATCGAATATTCAGAACGCACCGACAGCTGTCGGTGCGTTTTTTTATTAACCATCACATTTATTTTCCTATTTGTTCATTGACCTTTTTCCATTAAGATGGTATATTATCTTTATAATTCCCAAAGGAGGTCCATACATGGACGAAAAGCTTCTCGGTACAGAGAATGAAGAGTTCACCGCTCAGGAAACTGAGGAAGAAGACGGCGGCGTTATAATATGCATAGACGATGATGACCCCGGTGCTGATTCCGAAGAGGTCGAAAAGACAGTTTTTGAGGAAATAAACTCAAGAGAATCCCATATCGGTGAGTATGTCCCCCCAAAGCTCGGCCCTCTCAAGTGGATCGAGAATTTCATCTACAGGAACAAGACTCCCCTGATTATCTTTATCGGTGCAGTCCTGGTCATAGGATATCTCATATTTATCTCGATTCCCGGAAAGCACGATCTGAGACTCCCCCTTTACGTCAGCTACACGGATTTTACCTCCTCCGTTCAGCCCTATCTTGAAAACGAGCTGGTCGATTACTGCGAGGACTGGGACAAGGACGGCAAGATATCCGTGCTGACAAGAAAATTTGATATTTCCATCAATGCAGGCTTTGCAGGCGCGGCATACTATCAGATTTTCCAGGATCACCTTAACGGCAAGCCCGAGGCCGTGCTGTGGGTCGTTGACGAAGGACTTTACAAGATGATTGTCGAAAGCTACGGCGAGGATTTCTTCCAGTCCTATAAGGGCGCTCCGAAATGGATAGAGATAACCTGGAACGAAAAGCTCAACGACTGCATAAATACAGAGCAGTCGCCCAGATTCGGCTTCTGTCTGATGACAATGACCGATGAGCTGAAAAAGGACGAGGATCTCTGCGCTTCCTATGAGACTGCAACAAAGTTCCTTGACAAGCTCTTTGAGGCTCGCCCCGAGCTTCTTGAAGGCAACTGAACAATCATACAGGGCTGTCCATCAGCCCTGTATTTTCATAAAACACAGAAACAGGAGTGTCTTACATGAGAAAATATTCAAGATTCTTAGCTCTGCTCTGTTCCCTTGCTCTTATCTTAACCTTGGCTGCCTGCTATGCAAAATCCGATAACAAGAGCGGCACACCCGATAATGTCATGCCTGTCATACACATAAACACCGAGGACGGAAAATCCGACTTTGTCACAAAGCCCACAAGAGAAGACAAGCTGCAAGACAACATAGACTATGTTTCTGCCACGGTCTCCGTTGGCGGCTGTGATGAGGAATATGTCATAGACGAGGCAGAGGCCGAGGTCAAGGTAAGGGGAAACTACACCCTCGAATACCCCAAAAAGCCCATTCGCATAAAGTTTGACAAGAAGCAGCGTATGCTGGGGCTCAACGAAGGTGAGAAATTTAAAAACTGGGTGCTGCTTGCCGACTGGAAAGACCTTTCCATGTGCAACAACGTCACCGCCTTTTACCTTGCAGATGCCATTCTCGGCACTGACGGATACTACTGCACCGATTACATGAACGTAGAGGTTTATATAAACGGCGAATATTGGGGAGTGTATCTGCTGGCTGAACAGCAGGAGGCAAAGGAAGGCAGGGTCGATGTGCCGGAAGCCAAAAAGACAAGCTCCCCTACCGATATCGGCTACCTCTTCGAGTACGATGCCTATTTTTGGGAGGAGCGGAATATTCCCGACGGCGACCCTACCTTTGAAATTGACTACAGCCTCTTTGCACAGCGTTATTCAGACGGCCTGCATGGCTACACTGCAAAAAGCGATATTGAATCCGACGAACAGCTTGAGTTTCTTTCTTCCTATGTTGAGAACGCACACAAAATACTCTGCTACGCCGTTTACGAAAACAGGCACTACGCCTTTACCGAGGACTGCAGCAGAATTGTTCCCGTGCAGAGTGCCTCGGTAAAAGACACTGTTTCCTCTGTTATCGACCTTCAGTCCCTTGTTGATATGTATCTGCTCAACGAGATAATCTGCAATCCCGATATCGCATGGTCAAGCTTTTATATATCTCTTGACATGAGCGAAAACGGCAGCAGAAAGCTGACCTTTGAGGCTCCATGGGACTATGACTCCTGCTTCGGTATCCGCGCAGGCTTTGAGCGCAATGATATAATGTATGCAGCAAACACCTGCAATCCGTGGCTCAGACCGCTTTCGGAAGAAGAGTGGTTCATGGACATGGTAAAGGAGAAATGGCAGGAGATAAAGGACGCAGGCGTTCCCGACAGCACTCTCGCCATGATAAAAGAGCGCAGTGCGCTTTATGCAGATTATTACGAGAAAAATTACGAGCGCTGGTCCGAGCGCATAGAAAACGGAAATCACGAGCTTATTCCCCTGCTCAATTCCTGCAAAACTCAGAATGAAGCAGCAGACTATCTTATAAACTGGCTCAGCGAACGCTTTGAGTATCTTGACAGCCAGTGGTCTTAAATAAAAAAAGAAGTTGGCGTCTCGCCAACTTCTTTTTTATTATTTCTTCTTTGCCTTTATCCTGATTATTGAGCTGTAATCCGTGTAAAAAGCGGAGAGCAGGATTCTCTGCCGCCGGGATTATACAGATATACAATGTGTGGAATACAAACACATAATTAAAAGACGGAAAGCTCTTTTATATATGAAATCATTTGCTTTTGTTTGCAATCCTGCTGCAGAGGCAGGATAATCCAAAGGAGACCGCTGCACCGCACACGATGAACAGAAGATTTAATGCAGCCTCTGCAAATGAGCCTACTTCATAGGGTATTATCATCACTGCTGTGGCGGCGACTATTCCCAGAACACCGTGGGATACGACGGAATACTTCTTTTTATAGGCAAAGCCCACTGCCTTTGAGAGAAGCAGTACACAGGCACCCATTCCGATACCCATGGGGATAAGCACCAGCATATCAAGGCCGGAGATTCCTGCGAGCATGGGCTGATACAGACCGAAGAACAGAAGCAGAGAGGATGAGCTCAGACCGGGGACGATGAAGCTCAGACCCCACAGCAGTCCGCAGAACAGATAGCCGATGATACCGGGCTCGATTGTAAGGGACAGCTTTGTTTTAAGCAGTATAAGAACACCAAGCATCACAAGGAAGCAGACGATCATCGAAATATACGAAGATTTCTTTCTTCCCTGCTCGCCTGCATCTCTCCACAGTTCCGGAAATGTTCCCAGAATAAAGCCGATAAAAATGCAGGTCATCAGCGTGGAGTTCTTCTCAAGGAACATGGAAGCCAGACCCGACAGGCCTACAAAGCCTGCTGCTGCACCGAGCAGGAACACAGCCAGCATGAATCCGTATTTTTTGATTCCGCTTTTTGGCGATGACAGGGTCTCAATGAGAGGACGGTACATTCCGAAGGACACGCACAGTGTTCCTCCGCTGATTCCGGGCAGGATAGCACCGAAGCCTACAACAGCTCCCTGAAGAAACCACATAAGGCACAATAAAAGTTTATTTTTGCGACGTTCTTCCGTTTTCATTCTTATGCAACCTTTCTGCAAAAGCGAAGATGGGAATTCCCAAAGTCGCTCTGTCATGTTTGATTATATTTTTCAATACCCTGAAAATATTCAGCCTTTTTATGCCGATTTCAAATTATCAGACACACTTTTCTGATAGTATATCACATGAATGCCGTATTTTCAATGGAATTCGAGCAGTTGCATCAAACAGTTGCGGTTAAATTTTATTTTGCTGCATCGGAAGCTGTCGCTCTCTTATAACCAGCTGCGATGATTGACAACAAGAAAAAGGAGCAGATTTTCTGAAATCTGCTCCTT
>JAZSNZ010000311.1:0-6191 GCA_045536645.1 Acutalibacteraceae bacterium | reverse complement strand
ATATATTTGCTGACCATATCAAGCTGTGTGATGGGGATATACATGATGTCGCCCTGAGCATACAGTATTTTCATGAATGCCTTTGTGACACCGTCTGAGGTTCGGGACTGCACACCGTCAAAAATACCGATACCGTAAGTGGAGTGAACGATATAATCACCCACTGAAAGCTCGCTGAGGTCCTGAATGGCAAGCCCTCTTTTATATTTTCTCGCAGGAACCTTTCGTGCCTGATTTGCCTTACCCCATGTGATAACGGCGCAAAGAGCGTCGGGGTACTCAAAGCCTGCGGTGAAAGCACCCTCGAGCACCATCGCCTTGCCCGGTGCCAGCTCTTCGGGAGTCTTAGCGTAGAATGCAGAAACCGCATCATCGCCCTCAGTAAGAGAGCGTGCAAGAGAGAGGGCCGCCTTGTCTGTGCCTGCCATGACAGCAACGCTGTAGCCTCTTTCCAGCAGAGAGTGAAGATCCTCCTTGAGCACAGCCACAGAGCCGCTCCACACTGCATTCTGATGAAGAGTGGCATTGAATAATGATTTAAGCTTTACATCGTATGCACTTCGTGCAAAGGTGTCCATAAAAACAGTTCGGTTTTCAAACCATTCCGCAAGCTCCGAAGCGGTTATGGAAAAACGGGATAAATCCTTGCAGAGAGTGCCGGTCTGCAGAAGGGACTTTATCTCTTCATTGAGAGTGGATTCATAAGCCTTTGCCTGTTCACGCACAGACACGTGCTCAGAAACAAAAATAAGTCCGTCATCGGGCAGATAATCGAGAACAGTTGCCTCTCTGTGACAGATAAGAGGCAGGAACTTATCGACACAGGAAAGCCTGCGTCCGTTTCGGATTTCATCAGCCTCTTTTAAAAGTTGTTCCTTTGCAGGAGCAGAGGAACGGGAGACGAGAGACTTCGCAACCTCCTCTATGCTGTCTGCAAGTGAGCCCCAGTCGGTGGTTGAAAGCTCCACCGCAGGCAGAATACTCAGTTCAGGTACATAATCTGTTCTGCGCTGGGAATCAAGCTCAAAGTAATTTATGCTGTCTATTTCGTCGCCCCAGAATTCAAGTCGCACAGGGGCAGGAGAATCGGGGGGATAGATGTCAAGAAGTCCACCTCGGATGGAGAACTGACCTGTACCGTCTATCTGGAAAACTCGCTCGTAGCCTGAGGCAGTCAGGGCAGCAGCGCATTTATCGATCGGTATCTCAAGCCCTGCCCGAAGGGTCAGCATACGCTCCTCAAGCTGCTCAGGGGGCAGAGTGAACTGCATTGCAGCAGAAGCACAGAGAACCACAGCGCCAAAATCACCTGTCAGCATACGGCTCAGTGCATTGACTCTTGCATGCTCAAAATCGTGGCTTCTGCCCTCAAGAGGGAAGAAGTCGAGATCACGGGTGGGGAAGATGACGCTCTCAAGCCCCATGGCGCAGAGGTCAGCGCATATCTTTCCTGCCTCAAGGTCATCTGCGGCGACAACTATAGCCTTTCTTCCCGTCTCGACACAGAGGGAAGAAATAAAATGTGCCTTGTGAACGGCGGAAAGCCCGCTGATGGCAGCGGGCAGTCTGTTTTTCTGTATAGCGTCCTTTAAGTCTCTGTAGGAAGAAAGTCTGTCGGTTATAGAGGTTAAAAAACTCATAGGTTATTCTCCGTTATCTGCTGTATCGGCTCATGGCCGCATCAATATCCCCTTTTATGATAAGCTCAGCGGCAGCGGCGGCATCGCCTGTTATTTCATCAATCTTCTTAAGCTCAGCGGCGGTAAAATTCGAAAGTACCCAGTCCGCAAGGTCATAATCGGGGTGGGGTTTTGCGCCAACACCTATCTTTATGCGAGGGAAGTCCTCCGATGAACAGTGCTCGATAATGCTCTTCATACCCTTCTGGCCCCCTGCAGAACCCTTGCGGCGAATACGCATGACTCCCGGCTCAAGGGAAATATCATCAAACATTATAAGCACACGCTCAGGGGGAAGCTTGTAGAAATCCATCGCCTCGCGAACAGCTTGACCTGAATTGTTCATGAAAGTCTGCGGCTTCATAAGAAGCAGTTTAAGACCGCCAACAGTGCAGGTGCCTGTCAGAGCATGGAACTTCGAGCGGTCGATGCGAGCGCCGTTTTCAGAGGCGAATTTATCAATAGCCATGAAACCTGCATTGTGGCGTGTTTTTTCATACTTTTTGCCCGGGTTGCCCAGACCGACAATAATAAAATCAATGGGGCTTTTCTTGAAAATCATATTATTTCTCCTCAGACAGCTTTTGGGCGGAGTACAAAATACCCCACCCTGCAAAGCTTATATTTAAATTTTATTTGCTTCTCTTTTCAGCAGCCCAGCCGAGCTTGTTGGTCTGCTTGTCTCTTGCAATGGAGAGAGCATCGCTGGGAACATCGTCTGTAATAGTGGAACCTGCTGCAACATAAGCGCCCTCTCCCACTGTTACGGGAGCGATGAGATTGACATTGGAGCCGACGAATGCGTTGTCACCGACAACACAGCGGTGCTTATCCTTGCCATCATAGTTTACTGTGACGCATCCGCAGCCAAAGTTTACGTTCTCGCCGATATCGCTGTCGCCTATGTAGGTGTGATGTGCTATCTGAGTACCCTCTCTGACGGTACTGTTCTTTACCTCAACGTAGTTGCCGATATGGACGCAGGGGCCTATCTCAGAGCCGGGACGCACATCGGAGAAGGGACCTATATCAGTATTCTCAAGAATCCTGCTTTCGCGTATCTGAGAAAGACTTACAAGGCAGTTTTCGCCGATTTCGGAATCGTCGATATAAGATGTGGGGCCTATTCTGCAGCCGTCATGAATAATGGTTTTGCCTTTGAGTATTGTGCCGGGCAGAATGGTTACATTCTCGCCTATAACAACATCATTGCTGATAACAATGCCGTCGGTACAGGGCATTGCAACACCGTTTGCAATGTGGCGCGCAAGGATCTTGTCACGTGCAAGGCGGTTGAGTTCAAAAAGCTGAGAGGGGTCATTTGCACCGAGAACAACATCGTCAGACTTAGCTATATAGGCACCGACAGTCCTGCCTGCACCTATAAGAAGTTTTACTGCATCAGGAAGATAGTATTCGCCAGTTACGCTGGAAGCCTTTATGCTGTCGAGAACCTCAAGGAGAGGGTCTATCTCAAACCAGTATGCACCGGAGTTTATTTCCTGAATAGCCAGCTGTTCGCTTGTTGCTTCCTTGTGCTCAACTATCGCCTCAAGCTCGCCGCGGCTGCCGCGGATAAGTCTGCCGTAGCCGGTGGGATCAGCCAACACTGCGGAAATAACGGTAGCAGAAGCACCGTTTTCGGTGTGCTGAGTGAATGCGTTTGCAATGGTTTCACTGTCGAGGAAGGGAGCATCACCGCAGCAGATGAGAACATGACCGCCGTGATGCTTTTCGAGAAAGCTTCGAGCCATCATAACAGCGTGGCCTGTGCCTTTTCGCTCGGTCTGGACAGTGGTCTCGCAGCTGCCTGCAAGATAGGCTTCCACCTGCTCACGTCTGTGTCCTGTAACAACGCAGAGATTTTTGATTCCTGCATTGCGGATTGCATCGGTGACCCAGCCCAGCATAGGCTTGAGCTGAACCTCGAGGAGCACCTTGGATTTATTTGATCTCATGCGTTTTCCCTCGCCTGCGGCGAGGATAACAGCACAGGTATTTGTCATAATCACTTAACCACCTTTTAATAAAGCGTATAAATAATTATATCATATATAAAGTCTGTTTTCCACTGTTTTTTGTATTTTATGAAAAAAGCGGCTGCACCGCAAAGGCACAGCCGCTCATTGAACGGATCAGTTGGAGGGGACGATGGAAGTAAAGGTGGAAAGGTCGATCTTCTCAGCTGCAAAGGTCTTGATAACTCTATCGTTGAGAGTAACACCGAGACCGTTGTAGTACTCGTCGAGCTCTGCGTTAAGGTTATCGTAGCAGATGGAAGAGATAATCTCGTCTTTGGAATCAAGGTAATCCTTGCCGCTCTGCTCAGGAGCTATACGCTGTGCAGCGCAGATAGCATGGCAGGTGTTGTAGGACTCATCATAGAAAGAGAAGGTGTAAACACCGGACTTGCCGATATCAAGGGTGCTGATGCTGTAGTAAACGTCGCCCATGCCTACATCTGCAAGAGCGGCGTCAAGGTCAACAGCATCCATTGTGCCGCCTTCCTTGTATGCTGCGATATCGGTGTAAGCCTTGGCAGTCTTTACGTACTCGTCGAAGGAAAGCTGCTTGTTGGTGATGTCGGTGAGCTTCTGAAGCTCAGCCTTGTATGCATCGCTGTCCTCGGTGAGGTACTTGCCCTCAGAGTCAACAGCATAGTACATCATGTAGTTGAAACGCAGGTAGTTTTCGTCAAAGTACTTTTGGATATCTCCGTCGGAGAGATAGAGATCGGAAGCACTGTCAACATACTGAGCGGTATAGTATTCATCAAGAGCATTGCTGCGAAGAGTGTTTATGATGACAAGCTCCTCAAATGTGCTCTTGCTGATACCGTTCTTCTTGTAGATTTCGCTCTGTGCAGAGTAATAGTCGCCGTAGAGAGCCATATACTCGCTGTAGTCCTCGTCGCTGTAGGAAAGACCGAGCTTTTCAAACATAGCTTTGGTTGCAATGTAGTTTTCGAGGTTTTCCTTTGCTGCGTCGTTGACGTAAGTACCGATGGTAGTCACAGAGCCGTCAGCCATTTCAATTTCCTGAGTGAGAGCAACGGGGCCGTAGGTGGAGCAGACGTTCTGATATGCAAGCATAACAGAAAGGGGATAAGCGCCGCCGGGAATGGTGGTGTCACCGTACTTTGCAGACCATGAAGTATTGCCGCAGGCGGTCATGGAGAGAATGCCGATTACGAGCAGGACTGCAAGCAGCAGAGCTGTAAGTTTTCTGGAAGTTTTCATTTTTATTATTCCTCCTGATCAATAGTAAACAGTTAAACAATATTATATACTGCAAAATTCGATTTGTCTACACAAATATTTTGGGACGTGTGAGAAAAACAGGTGAAGTTTCAGCGTGATGATGCGTTAAAACACTGATAAATTAACAAAAATTTAAAATTTGTGTTGACAAACACAATCAGAAAGCTTATCATGGCATTGTTGCAAAAACAAACAAATTTTAACGAAAGGAGCCGGAGAATAATGACCATGAACAATTATTTCGCATTTTATAATGTTTCTGCAGCAGTATCTGCGTGGGATAGCTGTGCCAATTTCGCAGATAAAAATAAATATATTCAACCGGCTTACGAATCGTTTTGATAAGCAGGCATAAAAGCGTACGCTAAAATGCCCGATAAAAGTAATCAAAACGCCGCAGTCGGCTGACTGCGGCGTTTTATTTTATTAACGCTTCCGCAGAGAAGGAGGGTAAACCCAATGAATAAGACAGCAAAACAGAAGAAAAAGACTATTTTTTCCTACATGGGACGGCACTGGGCAATGTACCTGTTTTCATTTGCCATGCTGGCAGTGCTCATAGGTCTCAAGGCATTGATGCCGAGAGTGACGGAGAGGATAATTAATGAAGGACTCTCGCCTGAAATTTCCACCATGGACGAGAGAATGGCAGTGGTTATCCCGCTGCTCCTGACAGTTCTCTTGATGGGAATAGTCAGAGCGGTTGCCACATATCTCAAGGAATTCTCGTCGGACAAAATAGGCGTGTACATCGGACGGGATATGCGCCGTGATCTGTTTTCCCATGTAACGGGACTTTCCATGAGCTATCACAATAAGACAAACACAGGTGAATTGATGGCGCGTCTCAAGGACGACGTTGACAAGGTGTGGTTCGTGCTTGGCTTTGCAGGTGTGCTGGCAATAGAGTGCGTAGTGCACACCATAATCACTCTTGCCTGTATGTTCAGCTACAGTCCCCTGCTGACTCTGGTGCCCATAATCTTTATGATAATAGTCGGCTTTGTTGCGCTGAGAATGGAAAAGAGCCTTGACAAGGCCTTTGACGAGCTGAGCGAAGTGAACGCAGAGCTGACGACTGTTGCCCAGGAAAATCTTGCAGGCGTGCTGGCGATAGAGTGCGTGGTGCATACCATAACCACCCTTGCCTGTATGTTCAGCTACAGCCCTCTGCTGACTCTGGTGCCAATAATCTTTATGATTATAGTCGGCTTTGTGGCGCTGAGAATGGAAAAGAGCCTTGACAAGGCCT
>JAZSNZ010000074.1:0-2998 GCA_045536645.1 Acutalibacteraceae bacterium | reverse complement strand
GCCTCAGTATATCGGCACTCCCTCAGAATCCTACAAGAGCAGATTCTATTCCTACGGTCTTTTCGGTCTGCTCGATGAATGGATAAAACGTGATTATGCCGAAACTCCTGCTGAGATGACAAGAATATTCATGAAAACTCTTTCTTCTTCCTATCAGGAATATATCTTATAAACAGAGGTACACTTCTTCTGAGGTGATCTTATGGCGAAAAACGGCATGAAGCGTCCCGAAATACGCACAACGCCCAAAAATGAAGTCTCCCCTGTGCCTCAGATTCAGGGCAATGCTAAAACAGGCAAAGAAAAGGCAAGACCCATAATCGCAGGCACTCACGGCGCAAATATGAAGGTATGGCACGAAAGATATGTTCCTGCTGATATTTATCCCGAAATTGATACTGACCTTGCAAGGGACAATATCGAAAACGATATTCCCTTTGCAGACAGGCAGGATCTTCAGTAAAAAACACACGAAGCTTTCGCTTCGGGTGTTTACCATTTTATTTATACTTTTTCTTTACGCCGTAATTGGTTGTATAATAATCTATTCTGTCGGAATTTGCAAATACAGGTTCGTATATGTTTTCCTCTGGGTTGATACCTGCAAGGCGGCACACCTCTGCGTGCACTCTTTTTGTAAGATCCTCTGCGGCAGCTACCTTGTTAAGCTCTGTATTTGCAAAGATCGGCTCTCCGATATGCAGTGTCAGAAGCGGCTTGTGCCAGAAAAGCTTCTGCAGACCTTTTGGCTTTCTGTAGGAAAAAGCGAAAGGAAGCACAGGCACATTATTTCTCACAGCAAAAGTAAATGAGCCCTTTTTAAATGGACGAACGGGCATATAGTACTCCCACATACTGCCTTCGGCAGAAATATGCACCCACTGCTTATCCTCAGACAGCAGGCTGTCGATGGAATGGGCAAAGGCAGCAGTTGCTCTTCTGCTTTCTGTCGGCAGGGGAATTCCTCTGCTGTATCTGATGAGGATTCTGTTTTCGCCCCTCATGTTCTTGTCCCAGACAGGTATCCACGGCCTGTATGGACGCACTGCATACATAATTGCAATAAAGTCCCATATAAACATATGGTTTGCAACAGATACAATACCGTTCTTAATTACATCCTTGTGCTTTTTGAGGTTTTCTCTTCCCTCCACCTTGAGCAGACAGCGAAGTCTCATTACAGGAAACGCAAGGCTCACACACAGTATTCTCATACACCATTCTTTGAATCGGTACGAGAAGGACTTGTCAACATAAGGATAGTTTTCATCAAAAACGGTATCCACTTTATGCTTTACAGGCAGATAGTGCTGGTCAGTCTTTTCGGGAAATAAATATTCTGTAGGCTGCGGATCGTACGGCACAATTTATCATTCCTATCATACATTTTAATACATCTTATCATGTATTATGATAAATTACAATAGTCTTATGATGTGTACATGCTGTAAAGCTCGCTGTAAATGCCGCCCTTTGCCATGAGTTCAGCATGAGTGCCCTGTTCCTCAATTCCGTTTTCAGTAAGGACAAGTATCTCTGTAGCATTTCTTATGGTAGTCAGGCGGTGTGCTACCGTAAATGTAGTTCTGCCCACTGCCAGCTCCTCGAGAGACTTCTGCACGAGCTTTTCGCTTTCGTTGTCAAGTGCCGAGGTTGCCTCGTCAAGAATAAGCACCGGCGGGTCCTTGAGAAATACTCTTGCTATGGATATCCTCTGCTTCTGACCGCCTGAAAGCTTTACGCCTCTCTCACCTACATAGGTATCGTAGCCGTTGGGCAGCTTCATTATAAACTCATGTGCTCCTGCTTTTTTGGCAGCCTCTATTATCTGCTCACGGTCAGCGCCCGGCTTTCCGTATTCGATATTTTCAAGGACACTGCCGCTGAAGAGGTAAACATCCTGCTGCACAACGCCGATATTGGAGCGAAGGGACTCAAGGGTTATATCACGGATATCCTTGCCGTCGATGGTAATTGATCCGTTGGTTACTTCGTAGAAGCGGGGTATAAGACTGCACAGTGTTGTCTTGCCGCCTCCGGAAGGACCAACGAGGGCTACGTTCTCACCCTTTGTGACCTTGAGGTTTATGCCCGAGAGAACATAATCATTATTGTCGGAATAGCGAAATTCCACATTATTAAATTCTATATCGCCATTTACATCTGTAAGCTCCTGTGCATCAGGTGCATTTTTGATTGTTACGGGTGTGTCCAGTATTTCTGTGAAGCGCTCAATACCTGTAAGGCCTCGCTGGAATTGTTCGGTGAACTCAACGATCCTTCGAATGGAATTAAGCAGAGTGGTAACATAAAGCAGGTACATTACAAGGTCGGGTGCGGTTATCTTGCCGTCCTTTACAAACAGTGCTCCAACTACAACAACGAGGATATACATAAGTCCGTCAAAGAAACGGGTGCAGGAATTGAAGCCTGCCATGTAATAATAGGCATGGCTTTTAACCTTGGGGAACGCTTCGTTGCCCACATTGAACTTTCTTTCCTCTATTTCTTCATTTGCAAAGGAGCGAACAACACGCACGCCAAGCAGGCTGTCCTCCACCTGAGAGTTCAGCTCGCCGACCTTCACTCTTGACTGCGCAAAGGCGGCACGCATCTTTTTGTTGAAAAATCGTGTAGTTATAAGAATGAGAGGAATTACTGCGAAAATTATACATGTAAGCGGTACGTTGACAAAGCATAGAATAATAAATGCACCGATTATTTTTATCGCCGCAATAAAGAATTCCTCGGGACAATGATGAGCAAATTCAGTTACATCAAAAAGGTCGTTTGTTATCCTGCTCATGAGCTGACCTATTTTTGTTTCATCATAATAGGAGAAGGAGAGCTTCTGCAGATGAGCGAAAAGGTCTCGGCGCATATCGGTTTCCATCTTTGTGCCTGTGATGTGTCCGACTCCCGACATAAAGAAGTTTGCAGCCGTATCCACAAGGCGCATCGCAAGATAAACTCCGCCAATTATAAGAATTGAGCGCAC
>JAZSNZ010000389.1:0-4210 GCA_045536645.1 Acutalibacteraceae bacterium | reverse complement strand
GTTCATACCGCTCCCGGTCACGGTGTTGATGACTATAACGTATGCAGAAAGTACCCTGAGATTCCGATGGTGGTTCCTGTAGATGCATCCGGTAAAATGACTGCTGAAGCAGGCGATTTCGTTAAGGGTAAGACTACCGATGAAGCTAACAAGATCATCGGCAAGCACCTTGAGGAAACAGGGGCACTTCTCGCAGGAGAGAGGATCGTCCATAAGTATCCTCACTGCTGGAGATGCAAGCATCCGATCCTTTTCAGAGCTACTGAACAGTGGTTCTGCTCTATCGATAATTTCAAGGAAGCAGCTCTTGAGGCAATCAAGAATGTAAAGTGGATTCCCGGCTGGGGCGAAGATCGAATCACCTCCATGGTTCGTGAGCGTAAGGACTGGTGTATCAGCCGTCAGCGCCGCTGGGGCGTTCCTATTCCTATCTTCTACTGCAAGAAGTGCGGCAAGGAGCATCTTGACAAGGATACCATCATGTACGTAGCAAAGCTTTTCGGCAAGCACGGCTCTGATGTATGGTATGAGAGAACTCCGTCAAGACTTATGCCCAAGGGTACTACCTGTAAGCATTGCGGCAATACTACCTTTACAAAGGAAAATGACATCATGGATGTCTGGTTTGATTCCGGTGTAACTCACGCAGCTGTATGTGAAACACGTGATTATCTGACCTGGCCTGCTGATCTGTATCTTGAGGGTGCAGACCAGTATCGCGGATGGTTCAACTCCTCACTTCTTACTGCTGCTGCATGGAGAGGTGCTGCACCTTATAAGGCAGTTGTAACTCACGGCTGGGTACTCGACGAAAAGGGCGACGAAATGCACAAGTCCAAGGGCAACGGCATTTCTCCCGAAACTATCGTCAAGAAGTACGGTGCAGATGTTCTCAGACTCTGGGTTGCATCATCTGACTATCACAGTGACGTAAAGATTTCTGACAATGCTCTTTCTCAGATCTCCGAATCCTACAGAAAGATCAGAAATACCTGCCGTTTCATCCTTGCAAATATTGCAGACTTTGATCCCAACAAGGACATGGTAAAGGCTGAAGAGCTTATGCCTATCGACCGCTGGGCTCTTGCAAGACTCAATGCTCTTATTACTGCTTGCAAGAAGGCATATGACGGTTATGAGTTCTATCAGGCATTCCATGCCATAATCAAGTTCTGCGTTGTTGACATGAGTAACTTCTATCTCGATGTTCTCAAGGACAGACTTTACTGTGACGGAAAGAACAGCGTAAGCCGCAGAGCCGCACAGAGTGTTATTTTCGAGATACTCGATTCCATGATTCGACTTGTATCACCCATACTCGCATATACCTCTGACGAGGTATGGCAGTTTATGCCTCACCGCGAGGGTGACAATGCAGAAAATATTGTTTTCAATAGCATGCCCGAGGTAAAGGCTGTTGACGCAGATGATGCATTCATGGCTGACTGGGATAAGCTTCATGCTATAAGAGATGAAGTTCAGAAGGCTCTCGAAGGAGCAAGAAAGGAAAAGGTCATCGGCAAGTCTCTTGAGGCTGTCGTTACCCTTTACTGCGATGCAGATATGCTCGCTTTCCTTAAGAAGTATGAGGATACCCTCAATGCAATCTTCATCACATCCGGTGTAACACTTGCTGAAAATGACGGCAATGTTCCTGCATCTGAGCTTGCAGGCCTTGCTGTAAAGGTTGAAAAAGCATCGGGTGAGAAGTGCGAGC
This sequence comes from Acutalibacteraceae bacterium, assembly GCA_045536645.1. Classification (GTDB taxonomy): domain Bacteria; phylum Bacillota; class Clostridia; order Oscillospirales; family Acutalibacteraceae; genus JAISGQ01. The sequence goes on along the minus strand of JAZSNZ010000389.1, from coordinate 2,493 downwards.
GCTGCTGGGCTTACGATGAATCCGTCGGACATGACAGCGAGCATCCCACTCTCTGTGAAAGATGCAGAAATGCAATTAAATAATTATCCGAGGAGCATTATCTATGCTTTATGTAATTATCGCAGTTTGCACTGTGGTGCTTGTTGCGGCAGACCAGATAATAAAATTAATTGTCGATAAAAATCTTGAGATCGGTGAGTCGGTAGTTGCCATCAAGGGACTGCTCAACTGGCATCATCTTAGAAATGACGGTGCTTCCTTCAGTATTCTTGAGGGGCAGAGATGGTTCTTTATAATAGCAACTTTGGTGGTTCTTGCTGTTATTATCGTAATAATTGCAAGAAAAATGATATATCACTGGTTGGGATATACATCTGCTACACTTGTAATTGCAGGCGGAATCGGTAATCTTATTGATAGAATACGCTTTGGCGAAGTAATCGATTATATCGACATTTCTCCTCTTTTTGAGTTTGCGGTATTCAACTTTGCAGATTGCTGCATAGTTGTAGGCGGAATCCTGCTTTGTGTCTACATTTTGTTTGTACATGACAGGTTCGCACCCAAAAAAGAAGAGAACGCTGAAGCTGCATCTGCTGCGGAAAATGAGTAAAGAAATAATTTTGATTGCAGAGCAGGACGGCGAGAGACTTGATAAGTCACTTGCCGCCCTGCTTGCGGATTACTCAAGGTCATACATACAGAAGCTTATTGATGACGGAGCTGTTCTGCTCAACGGAAAAACAGCAGGGAAGAAGAGTTCGGTCAAAGCAGGAGATGAGATTGTGCTGACTGTCTCGGAGCCGGTCTCACTTGAGACTCTTCCTGAAGACATTCCTCTTGATATAGTCTATGAGGATGGCGACCTTCTTGTAGTCAATAAGCCAAAGGGTATGGTTGTGCATCCTGCGGCAGGAAATCTGAATGGTACGCTTGTCAATGCACTGCTTCACTATTGCGGAGATTCGCTTTCGGGCATTAATGGAGTAGCTCGTCCGGGTATCGTTCATCGTCTGGATAAGGACACAAGCGGACTTCTTATTGTTGCAAAGAATGATTTTGCTCATCAGAAGCTGGCAGATCTTATAAAGGTACATGACTTTACACGCCAGTACGAGGCGATAATTGTTGGTAAACCAAAAGAAAACAGCGGCACCATCAAGACACTTATAGGCAGGAGCCAGTCAGACAGAAAAAAGATGGCTGTTGTAAAAAACGGACGCGAGGCAATAACCCATTATGAGGTTATCGATACGTATAAAGGATATTCTCATGTAAGACTTACCCTCGAGACAGGCAGAACCCATCAGATAAGGGTGCATATGGCTCATATCGGTCATCCTGTTGTCTGTGATGCTGTATATGGAGGAAAACCTCAGTTTTCTGAATGTAAAGGTCAGTGCCTTCATGCAAAAAGAATAGCTTTTGTTCACCCGAGAACAGGGAAACAGATAGATATTGAGTCAGAACTGCCGGAATATTTCAGTTCAGTGCTTAACAGACTTCGCTCATAACATTTCGGAGTTGATTTTTCTGGGTAAAAGATTCATAATAGCTTCTGACATAGACGGAACGCTGATAACCAAAAAGCTCAAATTGCCATTGAGGAATAAAATTGCGGCGAAGAAATTTGCCAAAAAGGGCGGAGAGCTTGTAATTGCATCGGGAAGGTCACCTCAGTCGGTGAAAAAATATAAGGATATGCTTATGTGTTCTGACAGAGCTATTGTGTATAACGGTGCAGGCGTGTATGATTTTTCAAGGAATGACTTTGTCTGGAAGTCAATGCTCAGAAAAGATGAGCTTATGCCGCTGGTGCACAGCATTCTTGAGAACTTCTCCGATGTCGGAGTTGAACTCTGGCGTGGTGACGGCAAGATATATCAGCTCAGAGACGGATTTGACAATTCCGCCAGAGAAATGCTTGAGGGCTTGAAATTTAAAAATGTTGATTTGAAAAATTTTGATGTCCCTGATGAATTTTTCAAGATCCTTATTTCGGGAGAAGCCGAAGTTATTTCACAGGTATTGGAATTCTGCAGAATTCACCAGCCCTATGATACTGTGTCTGTGTGCTCATGCCCGATTTATTGCGAAATACTTAATAAAGAAGCTAATAAGATGTCTGCGGTCAATGCTTTGATTTCACTTGAAAACAGAGAAGCGATGAGCATTGCGATAGGCGATTATTATAATGATATGGAAATGATAAGGGGTGCTGATTTTTCTGCAGCCCCGGAGAATGCTGCCGATGAAATAAAGAAAGAGGCAGATATTACAGTTTGCGACTGTCGCAGAGGTGCTGTGGCAGAGCTGATAAATTATGTTATAAAACACTTTATGGAGGTTTCATAATGGATGCTGCAAAAAAGAAAAGCCTTCAGATAACAGCTAACAAAGTTCGTCAGCTTGTTATCGAAGGTACCTACAACGCAAGTCGGATCGTAGCCATGTCGTTCTGTGAGCCAAGGAGTTGATCATTTGGTTTGTCTT
>JAZSNZ010000344.1:0-3970 GCA_045536645.1 Acutalibacteraceae bacterium | reverse complement strand
TGACGATATTTGTCTTTACAGGGTGACGCTCATACTTGCCTGTGGAGGTTTCTATAACAAGGTTCTTTCCGGGATTGGGAACGAGCACTTCTGCAACGGGAGGATCATTCTCCACTGCAGTCTCTTCCTTTACCTCAATGTTTTCCATTTCAAGCTCTTTATTGTTCTCGCTCAAGGTATTGACCCTCTTTCGCTTTATTTTAACTTAATCATTTTATCACATATGCACATCACAATACAAGAACTTTATCGTGTTTATTGCATTTTTATTTGTTAAGAAAAAATTAACTCGGATATTGTGTGTTTCCTTACCGACAATAAAACCGCAAATAATTTTGCGGAGGTTTATCATGAAAAGAATTTTATGCGTAATATTGTCTGTTCTTATTCTTATGCTTTCTCTCACCGCATGCTCATGCAGAGCAGAGGAGCAGATGGGTACAGGCAGCAATAACAACTCAGGCAATGCAAGCGGCAGTGATTCACCCGCTCGAAAAATTGAGCTGACTGTCTGGGAATCAACAGGCGGACCTGACGAATTTATCCGTCAGGCAGGTCAGCGATACACCGACCAGAATCCGAATGTTACAATTAAATATGTCAATGTAGAACTCAATGACACATCATCTCAGATTGCTCTTGACGGTCCTGCAGGCGTCGGTCCTGACCTGTTTGTAGCCCCTCACGACAGAATAGGCGAGCTTGCAGAGGGCGGTCATATCATGAAGGCACGTAATGCTGACCGCATACGTGAAGCTGCACTTGATGTATGTGTGGACGCTGTCACCTATAACGGCGATATCTACGGCTACCCTGTAGCGGCGGAGACCTATGCTCTGTTTTACAACAAGGACATCATAGAAACTCCCCCGAAAACCTTTGACGAGCTTGTAAAGTTCTGCAAGGACTACAACAAGGATGACAAGTACGGTCTTATGTTTGACGTGGCAAACGCTTACTATACCATCATCTTCGCAACCAAGGACGGCAACAGACCTCTTTCCGATACCGACACCGACACCGATTCCATGGGACTTAACAACGATGAGGCCGTTGAGGGTATGACCTATTTTCAGAATCTGAGAAAGAGTATTCTGGACGTCCCCTCTGCAGACCTTACCACCGCTGTAGCTGACGAAGCCTTCAGAAGCGGTTCTGCGGCAATGCATATCACAGGCCCCTGGAATCTTGCGACCTACAGAGATGCAGGACTTGATTTCGGCGTAGCTCCCATCCCCTCTCTCCCCGGCGAGGACACTCCTCCTGCCTCCTTCTCGGGAACACGTACGATGTTTGTTTCCTCTTACTCAGAAAACGCTGACGAGGCGGCGGCATTTGCTGAATTTCTCATGACCGAAGACATGCAGAAGCTTCGCTATGAGCTGACAGAGGCACTGCCTTCCATCGAGATAAAGCTTGATGACGAGCACATCAACGGCTTTATGCAGCAGCTTGAATACTCCTATGCAATGCCCTCTATCCCTGCCATGGGCAAATTCTGGGATGCAATGAACTCGGCCAGCGCCAACATCTGGGACGGTGCTGACGTTAAAAAAGAGCTTGATGCCTGCTACAAGGCAGTGACAAGCAAATAACAGCAGAAAGGATAAAGCCCTATGAATTTATCTGTCGGGATCATAAATGAAAAAAAAGTCCGCTTTACAGCCTGTCTGTTCATGGGGCTTTCTCACATTCTTTATCTTAAGGAATGGATAAAGGGTGCATTATTCGCAGTAATCGAAATTGTTTTTCTTATCAGTCTGCCTGAGCTGATCGGCAGACTGATCGATATGATTACATTAGGCTCCCCTGCCCCCGACCTGCCTGTAGTCGAACGTGACAATTCCATCTTTATGCTCATCGACGGCATTCTCGCCCTCGCTGTTATCTTCGTCTTCTTCATAGTTTACAGGCTCTCGGTCAGCAGTGCGGTGTCTTCCTGCAAAAGCTACACTGCCACAGGAAAATTTGCCGAAAATAAAAAAATTCTCTCCCAGCTTGCAGACAAGGGATTTGCCGCTATTGCACTTTCTCCCTCAATCATCCTCGTGCTTATCTTTGTGGTCGTGCCGCTGGTGTTTTCTGCCTGTGTGGCTTTTACAAACTACTCTTCCCCCTCCCATATCCCTCCGTCAAACACCGTTGACTGGGTCGGCTTTGACAATTTCAGGGATATGTTCGGCGGTGATGCGGTGTGGACAGGGTCTTTGGGGCGTGTTGCCCTGTGGACGGTACTCTGGGGCGTTCTTGCAACAGCCACCTGCTATATCGGCGGTCTTATAATGGCGTCTATACTCAATGATAAGAAGATACGCTTTGCGCCCGTCTTCAGAGGTATATTCATTCTTCCCTATGCAGTTCCCTCTATAGTCAGTATGCTGGTCTGGCAGAATCTTCTCAACGGCACCTTCGGTACCGTCAATCGCACCCTCATGGCTCTTGGGATAATCGATTCCGCCATTCCGTGGCTTGGCGATGTGACCCTTGCAAGATTTGTGCTTGTGCTTGTAAATCTCTGGGCAGGCTTCCCCTATTTCATGCTTCTGATAACGGGCACCATGACGTCAATCTCTCCCGATGTCTATGAAGCTGCATCCATTGACGGCGCCACAAAGCTTACTGCATTCAGAAAAATCACTCTGCCCCTTGTTCTCTATCAGACGGCACCGCTTATCATCATGTCTTTTACCCACAATATCAATAATTTCGGTGCTATATATTTCCTTACAAACGGCCGTCCCGTAACGAGCGATACCACCCTGACAAGTGCAGGCGGCACTGATATCGTCGTTACGTGGATATACAAGCTGACCGTTACACTGCTTAAATACAATTATGCATCTGCTCTTGCTGTGCTTGTATTTCTTGTTCTTGCACCTGTCGCAATATTCAACTTTGTTCGCACCAGAGCATTCAAGGAGGGTGAAATATGAAGATGAAAAGCATTGGCAGTTCGGCACTGAAAATTCTTGTATATGCATTTCTTATACTGTGCTCGCTGTTTGTAATATACCCTCTTGTGTATGTTGTAAGTGCCGCGTTCTCACCCGGCACATCAATAGCATCACTGAATATTCTGCCTTTTTCTGATGGAGTGACAACTGAGCATTTTACCCATCTGTTCAGAAACACTCTCTATCTGACGTGGTTTAAAAACACATTTATTATTGCACTTTTCACTTCTGCTCTGACAATTCTTGTTGCTGCCCTTGGCGCTTATGTATTTTCCCGATATAAATTCACCTTTAAAAAAGGACTGCTGCTGAGCTTTCTCGTTCTGCAGATATTCCCCTCCTTTGTGGGAATGATAGCGATTTATGTAATACTGCTCAGATTCAATGCCCTTGATACCCTCTGGGGCCTTGTGCTGGTTTATGTTGCAGGAAATGTTCCTTATAATGTGTGGCTTGTAAAAAACTACATGGATACTCTTCCGAAAAGTATTGACGAAGCAGCCAGAATAGACGGTGCAAGCGGCGCAATGACCTTTTTCCGTATTATTCTCCCCCTTGCAAGACCAATTCTGACATTCCTTGCGATAACAAGCTTTACTGCCCCGTGGATGGATTTCATCTTCCCCAAAATGACCCTTCGCTCGGCTGAAAAACAAACCCTTGCCCTCGGTCTTTTCTCCTTTGTAACAGATAAGAAAAATGAATTTACCACCTTTGCAGCAGGTGCACTGCTCATTGCGGTGCCATTTATCATCTTCTTTGTTTTAAGCCAGAAGCTGATGGTCACGTCTCTCAGTTCCGCTGCTGTAAAAGAATAGCAAACACAAAGACACCTGCCTTTGCAGGTGTCTTTGTACTGTCTTTATTTCTTTTCGCAATATATGGCGATAGCCTCTGATACAAGCTCTGCTGTACCCTCTCCGCCTGCTTTGTCGATGTTTTTCTTCATTCTCTCGTCACCGACATACATCTGCCCCAGACCTGAGAGTATCTCATCAGTGCAGGTATAGTAGTTT
>JAZSNZ010000180.1:0-16718 GCA_045536645.1 Acutalibacteraceae bacterium | reverse complement strand
CAACTCCTTGGCTCACAGAACGACATGGCTACGATCCGACTTCCTCAGTGCCGAGGGTGACTGCCCCGTTGATCATGAACTTCATGTTGCCTGTACCGGAGGCCTCAGTGCCTGCAAGGGAGATCTGCTCGCTTATTTCAGAAGCAGGCATGAGCATCTCAGCAACAGTTACACGGTAGTTCTCAAGGAATACCACCTTGAGCTTATCCTTGACTCTGGGGTCGTTGTTGATGGTGTTTGCAAGATTGCAGATAAAGCGGATGATCTGCTTTGCCATGAAGTAGCCCGAGGCTGCCTTTGCACCGAAAATGTAGGTCTTGGGTACGAAGTGAGCGTTGGGATTATCGATCAGCCACTGGTACTCAGCAAGAATGTGCAGAGCATTGAGGTGCTGTCTCTTGTACTCGTGGAGACGCTTTACCTGTACATCGAAGATGGAATCGGGATCGACAATGATGCCGTTGTTCTTCTTTATATAGTCGGCGAGAACGCACTTGTTCTCTCTCTTGATTTTCTCAAGACGCTCGAGAACTGCCGTATCTTCCTTGAACGCCTCAAGCTTCTTGAGCTCGGAGGCATCGGTGATGAAGCCCTTGCCGATAAGCTCGGTGAGCATGTTGTTAAGGCCGGGGTTGGACTGGCAGAGCCAGCGGCGGTGTGCGATGCCGTTTGTGACGTTGGTGAACTTCTCAGGGTATACACGATAGAAGTCTGCAAATACATCGTCCTTGATGATCTCGCTGTGGAGAGCGGAAACGCCGTTTACATGGTGGCAGGCTGCAACGCAGAGGTTTGCCATCTTGACATAGCCGTCGTGAACGATGGAAACACGGTCAACGAGAGCCTGGTCGCCTGTTCTGTTAAGGACATCGGCGCAGAAACGGCGGTTGATCTCGCAGACGATCTGGAAGATTCTGGGAAGTCTGCTCTGGAACAGGTCAAGGCTCCAGCACTCGAGAGCTTCCTTCATAACGGTATGGTTGGTGTAAGCCATTACCTTTGTGGTCATGTCCCATGCCTCATCCCAGCCGAAGCCGCACTCGTCCATGAGAACTCTCATGAACTCGGGGATAGCAAGAGCGGGGTGAGTATCATTGATGTGGATAGTGGTCAGATCTGCGAAATTCTCCATTGTGCGGTGATGACGCAGATGACGCTTGATGATATCCTGAATGGAGGAGGAAACGAGGAAGTACTGCTGGGAGAGACGCAGGCTCTTGCCCTCATGGTGGTTGTCACCGGGGTAGAGTACCTTGGTGAGCATCTCTGCCATCGCGTTCTGCTCGATGGAACGCATGTAGTTGCCGTCGTTGAAGCTCTTCATGTCAAACTCAGGGCACTCAGCAGCCCAGAGACGAAGGGTGGAAACGCCCTTGCCGCCGACGCCTGCACACATGAGATCGTAGGGAACTGCCTTGATGGAGTTGTAGCCTACGTGGTTTGCGTGGTGATAGCTGCCGTCCCAGCATTCATCGATGTGGCCGCCGAAGCGGATATCCAGTGCGTCCTCACGGTGGGGGATCATCCATGTCTCGCCGCCGGGAAGCCAGAAGTCGGGCAGCTCAGTCTGCCAGCCGTCAACGATCTTCTGGGAGAAAATGCCGAATTCGTAGCGAAGGGAATAACCCATGCCGAGATAGCCTTCGGTTGCCATGCCGTCGAGGAAGCAGGCAGCCAATCTGCCCAGGCCGCCGTTGCCGAGGCCTGCATCGGGCTCAAAGTCATAAATCTTTGAGAGGGTAGTGTGGTATTGGGGAAGAACTCTCTCAACGACCTTCTCAAGACCGAGGTTATAGAGGTTGTTCTTCAGAGAGCGGCCCATGAGGAATTCCATACAGAGATAGTAAATTCTCTTGCCGCCCTTTTTCTCTGTTTCGGTGGAGAACTTCTTGCGTGCCTCGTAGAGCATATCGCGAACTACAAGGATAACCGCTTTATAGATGTGTTCTTCGTCTGCTTCCTCTGCGGTAAGACCGAAGTTGTGAGAAAGCTTCTGATCAATGAGTGATTTAAGCTGTGCCGTGGTCAATGTGGCCATTTGATTACCTCCAGATGTGGCTGAAACGTTATGTTTATAATAGCATTATAGCACAATGTAAAAGAAAACGCAATAGTGATGATAGAAATCGGCAAGTTGCCCAATGAGGGCAAATGCCTTTGCATCAAGCCGTTTTTCTCTTTGACGTTGGTCGGGTTGTTACAGAGGAGAATTGCCAGAAATTTATGCAGATTATACAAAAGTTTTTAAATGTGTGGAATCTTGGGGGGCGAACAACTGTCACAAGCACACAAAAACAATAGTATCGTTATTTTGAAAATACGCTTGGTTGATTTTTTTTATGTCATAATTTATAATTCAATGGAAGAGTATATTTTCAAAAAGGAGTGAAAGCATTGGTTCTTACAGTAAGAAATATAAGCAAGTCCTTTGCCCTTCCCGACGGCAGCAGAAAGCAGGCACTTTCCGAAGTTGCCTTTTCGGCGCAGAGCGGCTCGCCCCTCGGATTACTCGGGCGAAACGGCGCAGGCAAAACAACAGCTATGCGTATCATCATGGGTGTGTTCCATCCCGACAGCGGAGAAGTGCTGCTCGATGGAAAGCCTCTTTCAAGGGAGAGAGCCTCTTTCGGCTATCTGCCCGAGGAGAGAGGACTTTACCGCAAGCTGACGGTAATGGAGCAGATGGTGTATTTCGGCAGGCTGAGAGGTCTTTCGAAGACAGAGGCTAAAAAATCTGCCGCTGAGCTTATCGAGCGGCTTGGAATGACCGAATACACCAAAAACAGGCTTGAAATGCTGTCGAAGGGAAATCAGCAGAAGATACAGCTGGGTGTTGCGCTGATGGGAAATCCCGATGTGATAATTCTCGACGAGCCTTTTTCCGGTCTTGACCCTGTCAATGCCATGCAGTTAAAGCAGATTATAGAGGAACAGTCACAGCGAGGTGCTCTGGTCATATTCTCCTCCCACCAGATGTCGGCTGTGGAGGATTTCTGCGAAAGCATAGTTATGCTCAGAGAAGGAAGAAAAGTTCTCGACGGCAGTCTTTCAGAAATAAAAAGAGCTTATCCCAGAAACAGGGTGCGTTTCGTCCTCGACGACGAATCGGGAAACGGAGAAGTTTATAACAGTCCGAAGTTTTTGCAGGCGGTTCGAGTCTCGGGTAAGGCTGAAATAACCAAAAAGGGTGCGATCATCACACTTTCCGATGGCGCAGACCCTGCGCAGGCGATGTGCAGAGTACTATATACAGGGCTTCCCGTGCTTGACGCACAGGTTATGGAGCCCACTCTTGAGGACATCTTCATCGAAAAGGCAGGAGCAAAGGAGGTGCAGGGAGAATGAACAGATTCGGCACAGTCTTTGGTCATGAATTCAAGACCACACTTAAAAGCAAGGCATTCCGCAACATATCGGTTATCCTTATTATTGCGCTGGCGGCGCTGTGCATCGGCATTGCTCTCATCGCTTTCGGTGATACGGGCAATGAGATATCGGGAGAGGTCAGCACGGTGACAGACCCTGCACAGAGCACTGCTGCTATAATAGACCTTACCGAAAACGGTACGGGAGAAAAGCTTGCAAATCTTATCGGAGCAGTTCTTCTTGATGATGGAGACGAAAATACTGCTTCTGCATTTGTGGAAAATGATGATTATCTCAGCGTTGCCGTCGTTCGGGAAGAAAACGGCTCATATACTGCGGAAATATATGAAGAATCCTCTCTTTATAATGAAAGCATAGCGGGAACGGTGGAAGAAAAACTGCTTATGCTCAGACGGCTTGAGATGCTGGGGGAATACGGCGTCGACGAAACCCGGGCGGCTCTTGTGCTCTCTGCCAATGATGTGACGGTCGATGTCCGTTCGGTGGGAGAGCTTGCGATAGCAAAATACATCATCAGCTTTGCTGTTATGATATTGATGTTCATCTGCATCACTCTCTACGGTCAGCTGGTGGCGGTCAACGTGGCAACAGAAAAGAGCACAAGAACCATGGAACTGCTCATAACAAGCGCTTCTCCCCGTTCTCTGCTCGTGGGCAAGGTGCTGGGAACAGGCGCGGCGGTCATGGTGCAGATGGGTGTATTTGTGCTTCTGGCCACTTCCGCTGTGGCGGTCGGCGCAGGATTTTCTCCTGCCATCGAGGCAGTTGTTGACATGGTGGTAACAGTCAGCCTGTCAGATGTGCTGTGCTTTGTTGCTTTCTTCGGACTTGGCTTTCTGCTCATTGCCCTCGTTTTCGGCGCCCTGGGCTCGATGGTCAACAGAATCGAAGACCTCTCCGCTCTTATCAGCCTGCCCAACACAATTTTCATGATAGGCTATTTTATTGCGGTCGTGGTTTCCTCGTCGGGAAAAACAGGGGCATTTACGAAAGTCTGCTCCTTTATTCCCTTCTGGTCTCCGATGGTCATGACGGTGCGTATGGCGGTTGAGGAAGTGCCCGTTGCCGAGGTGCTTGTTTCTCTGGGAATACAGGCTGCCTCCTGCGTTGCGGCGGCACTGCTGGCATCAAAGATATACCGCATGGGTACGCTGATGTACGGCAAGGCTCCGAAAATAACAGAAATCGGAAAGATGCTCAGATACAAATAAATCTTGACAGTAAGAGCGCAGCGATTTAAACCGGTAAACAAAGAAAGGAGTAATTATTATGAAAAAACTTATCGCAATTCTTCTTGCAGCTATCATGCTGCTCAGCATTGCAGGCTGCGGTAAGAAGGAACCTGCTTCGGACATCTTCACCTTTGATGACGTCGATACAGAGGCTGCAGCAGAGGAAAAGGAAGAAAAAGAGGACGAGTCAGAAGAAGCTGAGTTTGAACTTGGCGTAATTACCGAAAACACATATGAGAACTCATTTATAGGCTATGGCTTGAAGATTTCCGATGACTGGACCTTCTACAATAAGGCACAGATCAATCAGCTCAACGGACTGGTTGCGGATATGGTAGATGATGAACAGCTCAAGGAACAGCTGAAAAATTCAAGTGTCATCTATGACATGTATGCTGCTTCTTCCGATGGACTTCAGACTATGAACGTAACGCTTGAAAATATCGGAGCCTTTTACGCAAGTCTGATGACCGAGGACGATTATATCGATAATTCTCTTAAAACTCTTCCTTCGATACTTGTCAGCGCAGGCTACAGCGAGGATATGGAAATCGAAAAGGTCACTGTGAATTTTGCAGGCAGAGAGAGAAACGGTGTTAAGATCAAGGCATCTATTTACGGCAAGGAAATATATCAGCTCATGATGGTAACCAAGGCAGGCAACTACATGGTGCTTTGCACTCTCACAAGCTTTGTTACAGACAATACAGAGGAACTGGCAGGCTGGTTCTACGCAGTTAACTGATTGTAACGAAATAATAAAAAGCTCTGACAGCTTGTCAGAGCTTTTTTTGTTTACAACACAAAAATATATATCGCCAGCAGAATGATAAGCAGAATAAAATTCACAGCAGAAAACACAAGCAGATAACGTCCTTTTGAAGCGTTTTCCGAAGAATTGTACAGTCTCATGGAAATAAGACTTGCCATTGAGGCGATGGGCGTGCCGAGACCGCCGATGTTGACACCCAGCAGAAGCTCCTGCCAGTTCTCGGTAAAAGAAGCCAGCATGGCGGCAGCAGGAACATTGCTGATTATCTGACTTGCGAGCGCGCCTGTGAGAAGCTCGCGGCCGCTTACAATGGAGGAAATGAATCCTTCCACCGCTTCTATGCGAGCAAGATTTCCCACAAAAACGAAAAAGCACACGAAGGTCAGCAGAAGTGAATAGTCTATCTTTCCGAAAAGCCGTCTGTCGAAGATCAGGAGAATTACAAGTGTTGCTGCGAGTGTTATTATGTGGTCGAGAATACCCAGCACGGAAAGAATGCTCAGAATAAAAATAACGGTGCAGCGCACTATCTGAAAAGTGTGCAGGGGAGTGTCGTTTTCGTTTTTTTCGTCTGAGGCAGGGACTTTCGGCACAAGCAAAAGCCAGCAGATGAGGATAAGGGCAAGGCTTATTATGCCAAGGGGCAGTACGACCCTCATAAAATCGGAAAAGGGAACAGCATACTGTGAATAGATAAACAGATTCTGAGGGTTTCCGATGGGTGTAATAACACTGCCGAGGTTTGCACTCACCGTCTCAAGGACAATGACGGCGATAAGCGTTCTTTTGTCTCCGCAGCCCAGCAGTCCGATGGTAAAGGGGACAAAGGTGATAAGAGCTACATCATTTGTTATAAGTGCAGAAGAAAAGAAGCAGATGAGTATCAGAAGAAGGCTCTTGCCTTTTTTGCCGAGACCGCTTCGGGATACCGAATCGGCTATCCTTGAAAAAACACCTGCCGCCTGCAGGCCTGCGACGGCCGCCATGAGACAGAAAAGAAGTATCAGAACACTGTAGTTTATGTAATGCGCGTAAAGCTTATCAGGCGGCACGGCAAACATCGAGCCGACGGCCAGCAGGGCAGACAGTATAAGAACTGCCTCAGAACTTATGAATGCTTTGATTTTTGACAAAAAAGGTCACCGCTTTTACAGATAGATTTTGGAAACGAGTTGAACGATGTAGTCAGCGGCCGTGGGGAAATTAAGAGCGCTGATTGCGGCTGCAGTGCATATGAAAAACGCCAGCATAACGGAAAAACTTGTGAAAACACCCTTTTTCTTGTCCATTGCCGCAAACTCAACGCCTACAAAAACCATGATGATAAACTGAAATACAGCGAGTATTGCCAGCAGTAAAGATAACACAGGGTATATAAACAGGCACACTGCAAAAAGGGGAGAGAGAAAGAGAGACGGCAGCTGAGCAACACAGACCAGTCCTACTGCACGGCGGAATGTCATGGCGCTTCCGATGGCGAAGGCATGTGCGCGCAGGAACAGCACCAGCGAGATACACAGCTCGAGCCAGAACAGAGTGCCCTTGATTATCGACGGAATGCTTGCTTTGAATACTTCGGCAACGGCAGTGAGAAAATCGGGTGATGTCTTTACCCCTGCGTAAACCGTACAGGAGAGAGACAGGATAAGAGGGATAAGAGCGCAGAGAGGGATAAGCAGGACAAAGGCAAGACTTCCTCTGGGGGATATTACAAAGTGGATAGCCTGCCTTGTAGCGCCTGTGATTGAAAGAGAAAGCACATGCTGAAACTGAGCGATTATTTTAGGGGTCTTTTTGTTGCTCTGTTCGCTTTTTATAAGCTTTCGCTCCCTCTTTGAGGCACCTGCATTTCGCCTTGATTCTTTTTCCTCTATTTTCCGCACCTGCTCATTGGCCTTTTCCGCTTTCAACTGCTGCTTCTGCAGAGCCTTGAGGGTGTGCTTTGAAGGGTCTGCGGTCTGCATCGGCTCTTCGTCGTAAACGGGCTTTGATACGGTGATTATCGTGGTGCGGTCGGTTTTTTCGCTGCCGCAGTTTGTGCATATGACACCCTCAAATTCCGACCCGCAGGAGGAGCATACCTTTTTCATAGCTTCACCGCCTATTTTTCAATTACAAAGCTGCTCCAGCTGTCAGCATAGGAAATGAGCAATGTCAGAGGACGCTCCTTTGTTGCAGCCGAGCGGTTGTCCTCGACATACTGTCCGTCGTGGTAGACTATGGCCTGTGCTTCATCCTCGGAAAGGGGCATATACTGCATTATAAGATACAGGCTTCTGACGGGAACGGAAAGATATGTAAGCTTGTCGTTGAAAGAATAGGGGTAGGTAGGGCCGTAGCCGTACTGCTTCTGACGGGGTGTGGGCTCGTTGGGTATGTACTGGGGATTACCCGGCATTCCTGCCTTGCCGAGATCATGGAGAAGTCCTACGATAACACAGCTTTCATCGCTTATCTCGGGAGCCAAGACTTCCTTTATGCGAAGCAGATTTTCCGCAACGTTGCAGGAGTGGCGCAGGAGGCCGCTCTCCTCAGACAGGTGAAAACGGGTGGAGGCAGGGGAGGTCAGCCATGCAGTCTCAGTTTCAAGAAAGTTTATGAGATTATCCCATGCCTCCTTGCGGTCGGTGACCATACCTTTGAGCCGTTCATAACGGGCGAGTAATTCCTTGTCTGCTATCATGATTCGTTCCTCCTTATTTTCTGTGTGCTGTAATAATGGTATAGCTATGTGCATTTACTGTTATAATGAAGTCATCAATCGTTATGTAAAAGTTTTTGCCTCGCCGCTCGATGACTGCGCCCTCAGCTTCGATTTTTGCCTTGCACCAGCCGACGGTATCATCCGTGTCGAGGGAAAGATTTCGTTTTATTCTTACTGCACCAAGCTCGGTGGTGTGAAGCCTGTAAAGGTTATTGAGCAGCTCTGAGCGCGTGTCCATGGTGCATCTTCCCCTTTGAATATTTACAGGATAACCATAGTATAACACTGCCTATGGGCATATTACAACACATTCATCACCTAAAAGTTACCGAATGTTTACTATTTGGTCTTGATTATGCTTCGATTTTGAGTTATTATATACAGAGGAATATATTTCGTTTGGAGGTAGTGCTATGAGCGACGAAAGAAAAGAGCAGGCAGGATTCAGCGGCGGCGAAACCGTTACTTTTTCCATTGCTGACCGTCAGCAGGAGATGCGTGTTATCGTAAAGCAGGTTTATGAGTCCCTCAAGGAAAAAGGCTATAACCCTGTCAATCAGATAGTGGGCTACATCCTTTCGGAGGACCCCACATATATTACCACCTATAACAATGCGCGTGCGCTTATCCGCAAGGTTGACCGTGATGAGCTGCTGCGTGACCTTCTGAAAAATTACGTCGGCGACTAATGCCGTCACACAGTTTGGAGTGATTCTATGAGCGAGCAGCTTATCTACAGAGGCAGACCTCTTGTGCGCTGCGGCGATGAGATGTACTACGGCAACATGACCGAGAAGTACGTTATCTATATGCAGATACTTGAGAAAGCCGCCGACGGCGAGACCGCCACAAAGGTTCTTCTGCGTCTGCAGTATACCGACCCCGATATCAGGGGCAAGGGCAAGATAGTCAAGGAGACTACAAAGTCAAGCCTTGCCGAGGCATTCGATTTTGCAAATGCCTGGATAGCAAAGAATAAATAAAACGTTTGTTCGCATAAAAAAGAGGACAGCCGATCGGCTGTCCTCTTTTTTATGCGTAAAATAATTACAAAATCGTATAATTACAATAAATAATACAAACAGTAATTGGATTAAGGCAGGACAGTATAAATTTAATGCTCATTGATAAAAGGACAGAAACGGCTAAACCAAGCCAAAAATAATATGCAATGCACTAATAATTGTACAAAAAGCAAATTCTGCACATTCATGATAGCACAAAGGCAAAAACACAAAATATAATGATACCACAAGGTCAGAGAGGCGCTGCGCAGAATTTGCGTGGCGCTGTTTCAGACCAAATAAAAGAACAATAGTTCTTTGAGGAGGTGTCCGATGGAGAACGTATCGCATTCTGCAGCAAAGGAGGAAGAAAGGCAGAGAGCCGAAAGAAACCGTACTGAGCTATGGAGAACGAAGGAGCAGAGGAGGCACCTGAAAAGGCAGCTTGCTGTTACCGACAGCCTGCTGGGCATGGTGGAAAATGCCCTCTCTGATGAAAAGGAGCTGTACCGATATATACAGTCAAGCAAGTCGGGCAGTACTACAGAAACGGTCTGCGAGGAAAGGCAGATGTTCAACGAGGAGCGGCTTGGAAAAATGGTAAAAGCGCTCAGCGAGCTTATCGGCATTCAGCATGAGATACTTGCAGTGCCTCTTTTCAAGGAAAGTGCTGATGCGGACAACACAAGAACCAAGCTCGAAAGCGACAGGGATATATCCCTTCGCAAGATAGAAATCGAGCTTATGAAAATCGACGGCGGCGAGGGCGGTTCAGTTCCCGAACAGCTTCTGGCAGCACTGAGCGGTGATGAAGATGACCCTTGATGAGCTTCGCAGAAAGGTAAGGGAACGCAGAGAAAAAAAACAGAAAGCAAATTCCCTGACTCTGTGTCCCTTCTCAAAAAAACAGCGCATCGCCCTCTCATGGTGGAAAAATTCGAAGTTTTCGTGTTCTGACGGAGTTATTGCCGACGGTGCAGTGCGTTCTGGAAAGACGGTGGCGTTGTCGCTGGGCTTTGTTCTGTGGGCGATGAAAAGCTACGACGGTCAGTTTTTTGCCATAGCGGGAAGAACGATCGGAAGCGTGCGGCGAAATATCCTCGGCTGGCTGCTGCCCATGCTTCCCTCTCTTTCCGTTAAATCGGTGTACCACAGGTCTGAAAACCGTCTGGAGCTTTCCTGCGCAGGAAAAACAAACACCTTTTACATCTTCGGTGCAAAGGACGAACGGGCACAGGACGCCATTCAGGGACTTACTCTTGCAGGGGTGTTCTTCGATGAAGCGGCAATAATGCCCGAATCCTTTGTGTCTCAGGCAACAGCCCGATGCTCGGTAAAAGGTTCGAAGTTCTGGTTTTCCTGTAATCCGCTGGGCCCTCGTCACTGGTTCAAGACAGGCTGGATAGACAAGGCAGAGGAGAAAAATCTTATTTATCTTCACTTTACCATGGAGGATAATCTCAGCCTCAGCGATGAGGTGCGGCAGCGCTATAAAACCATGTACAGCGGTGTTTTCCACCGCCGCTATGTGCTGGGGGAATGGTGCGTGGCGGAAGGGCTTGTCTATCCCATGTTTTCGGAAGAACGGAATATCCGAAGCGAGACACTCGACGATGCGAGAGAGTTTCTCTCCTGCGACTACGGTACCAACAATCCCTTTGCTCTGGGTCTTTTGCAGGCAAAGAAAATTGAGAGCGGCTTTGCATTGCATCTCAGGGAGGAGTATTACCATGACGGCAGAAAAAAAGGACAGCTTACCGACAGTGAGTATGCTGATGCGGTGGAGGATTTTATAAAGAGAAATCAGGCTTCACCGGAAGTACTCATTGTGGACCCCTCGGCGGCTTCCTTCATTGCCGAAATGCGTAAAAGAGGATTCAAGGTGCTCAAGGCGAGAAACGCCGTCCTGCAGGGAATCCATGCTGTGTCCGAAGCGCTGAGCGCAGGAACTCTGACGGTATCGCCTCTGTGCGAAAACACCATAGCGGAGTTCGGCGAATACGTCTGGGACGAGAGCGCATCGGAAAAGGGCGAGGACAAGCCCTGCAAACACCACGACCACGCCATGGACATGCTGCGCTACGCGCTTATGACATGGCAGAGAGTAGGCGCAGAGCGTGCCTCACACTCAGGTCGTGGAGCGATTTAACAAAATGAGGAGGTAAAAATGTCATTACCCGACATCATCAACACAGAGCTTAACGGGCTTTTCGGCAGAAGTCTTGAGGGAGATATGCCACAGGTCATCAGACTGTACGAATTCTATGACGGTACAGGTCAGGACTGGCATACCCCTGAGGGACTGGACTACGCCCCCAGCAAGCTCATCACCAATCTCTGCAAAAAGCTTATAAAGCGTGAGGCTCGCTTCATGTTCGGCAGAACACCCGAAATTAAGGTGCTTAATGCCGAAACAGGAGAAGTGTGCCGTGAAATGCAGAGGCGCCTTGAAAGGGTGCTTGAAAACAACTCTTTCCCCGAAAAACTGCTCAAGGGTATGCGTGACTGTCTTATAGGCAAGAGAGTTGCCTTGAAGCTTACAGGCGGCATAGGGGAGGAGACGGGAATATCCGTAAAGCCCTCTCTGGAATTTGTATATGAGACCTTTGAGGACGATTCCGAGAGACTTCGGAAGATAATCTTTTTCTATCAGACAGTGGATTCTCCCATGCGTCGTGAGCAGAGAATATGGAAGCAGAAGTATGAACTGGCAGGAGGCCGCTGTTATCTTACAGAGGGTCTTTACGACGGCACAGGCACCCTTATCGAGGGCGGCGAAACACGCAACACAGGCCTTTCCTTTATTCCCTGCAGGGTCATCATCAACGACGGACTGACAGGGGATATGCTGGGCGAGAGCGACGTTGAGGAGATAATGAGCAGTCAATTAGCCTACAACCGACTGAAATCTGACGACCTTGATGCGCTTAAATTCAATATGTTCCCTCAGCGAGTGGCTGTGGACGCCGACGGAGCAAGCCTTGAAAACATGAGCATTGCACCCGGTGCGCTGGTAGACCTTGTAACAGAGCCTGCACGTGGAGACGAGGGAGTACAGGCAAAGCTTGAGATACTCGAGTCGAAATTCGGTTACGATGCTCGCTTTGAGCACACCCTCAACCGCATCAAGGAAGATATGCACGAGATTTTAGGCGTGCCGAACCTTTCCCTCGAACAGCTGCAGGGCCTTGCCCAGAGTGGCAGGAGCATGAAGGCGCTGTACTGGGAGCTTATCGAGCGCAGCGAAGAGAGATGGACAGTGTGGGAGCCGGCTCTTATCTGGATGGCGAGAGCCATCCTCGAAATGGAGAGGGTGTACGGCGAAGATACCCTGCCTGATGTTATAACATCGATACATATTGAACACCTCTATCCTATCATAGAGGACGAAGAGAGCGAACGTGAGCTTGACCTTCGAGAGGTGGAGGCTGGAGTTCGCACCCCCGAAAGCTACGCAGAGAAGTGGAGAATAATCCCTGCTGCACCGAAACAGGCGTAAGCCTGTTTCACGTGGAACATCTATTAATTTTAGAATTATAGACATAAAATTACGAAACCTTGTCGACGGACGTTAAACGGAGAAGGGTGACCTTCACAGCCGACAGGCTATAAACGGAAAAAGGAGTATTTTTATGCGCATAATCAGAAAACTCATCAGAAATCTGCTTGTTCTCCCTGTAATCAGTGTCCACAGCGGTGTGGATATGGAAGAGCTTGGCAGGATAGTCAGGGAACGCACCGCAAGAGCGGAGCGAACGGTTCTCAAGGACTACTTTGCACAACTGGGGCTTATCGAGGAACAGGCAAAAGAGGCTGAAGAAGCCTACAGAGCGGAGAAATCCGCTCAGACTCCCACCATGGAGCAGCTTGCCGCTGCCGAGGAAAGAGCGAAGTTGGCGGAGAAGCTTGCCAGACAGGCTCAGACAGGAGCGGAGGCAAGAGTGCAGATGGCACTGCTGGGAGTGCGTGAGGAATGCTTTTCCGACGTGCTCAAGTTAGCCTCAGAGGGACTTGGCAAGGCAGAGGAAGCTGAAACGGTGGACACTCAGGCAGTACGCCGTGCTATCGAGACTGTCATCGAGCGGGTACCTTCCTTCACAGGCGGAACCGTGGCCGTATCTGCAGGTACGGCAGGCAGATTCCCCAGAGGGAACAGTGCCGCCGAGAGCTATCGCCAGCAGCTGACCCGTGCAAGAGAGATGCATGACAACGCCGCAGCAGCATCTATCATAAGTCAGGCGGCAGAAAAGGGAATAAGCCTGAGATAAGTGCTTGATATTTCATGCTGTTTCCTAAAATTTCACGTCAGTAATTCTTGGATTTTCCTAAAATATCATAGAATTGCATATTCTGATTTTCCTCCTAATCATAAAACAGAAAGGCTGATTACATTGGCAAATATTACAGGAACAGGCACCGTGTGGAATCTTCCCAACTATATAGGACAGCTTTACACATCCACACCTGCCGAAACTCCGTTTCTTAACCTTATCGCCGACAAGGCGGTAAAGACCGACAATTTCCAGTTCCCCACAGGGGCACAGTACAGCATTTCAGGTGCCGCACAGCCCGAAATCACCGAAAACGGTTCTCTGGCAGCGCCTACCGCTGTTTCCTATGCAAGAACTCAGGAGAGCAACGTCACCCAGATTTTCCAGGAGACGGTTTCCGTTTCTTACTCCAAGCTGTCCAGCAGCGGCAGACTTTCCGGCGTGACCTCCCTTGAGGGCGGCGCAACAAACGAGCTTGACTTCCAGACAGCTCGTGCCCTTGAAAAGATTGCACGCGACGTTGAGTACACCTTCATCAACGGCACCTACCAGCTTTCCACAGGCTCTGATGTTGCAAACAAGACAAGAGGCATCCTCAACGCCTGCGCTACCTCCGAGTCCATGAGCGGTGCGCCCCTTACCAAGGCAACCCTCAACGCAGCCTTCAAGAAGGCTTATGACGCAGGTGCTACCTTCACCGACATGGTACTCTTCTGCGGCAGTGACGTAAAGCAGCAGATCACCGACATCTATGCTTCCCAGTGGGGCGCATACGCTCCTCCCTCCAGAAACGTCGGCGGCATGAACATCATGCAGATTGAGACTGACTTCGGCCTTGTTTCTGTTGTTCTTTCCCGTTTTGTGCCTGCAGGCACTCTCATCGGTGCTGATGTATCCTGCATCAGACCTGTTGAGCAGGACGTTCCCGGCAAGGGTAACTTCTTCCGTGAGGAACTTTCCAAGACAGGTGCAGCAGAGGAATTCCAGATCTTCGGTCAGATTGGTCTCGATCACGGTCCCATGTGGAAGCATCTTAAAATCACCGATATCGGCGCAGGCGACAGCCGCACTGCCGTTCTTGTTGAGAACGCATAATAAAAGGGGCGGTTTTAATGACTTGTTCCGATAAGCTCGAACTGCTTTCGGGCAGACTTACACCCATGCAGGGTCAGTGCAGCTGCGGCGCAATGACTCAGCAGGAGCTGATTGCACTGCTTGATGAATGCGGCGGCGATGTGGACAAAGCAAGCTACTGCGGTTGTCTGCGCCTTGCCGAATGCAGTGCCCTTACAACTCCCGAGCTTGAGAGTGAGAGCCAGAGAGAATACTGGCTCTCCATGGCTCGGCTGTATCGCCCCAACAGGACAAAGTCTCTTAATCGAAGCGACGGGGAGGGGTGTGCATGATGGGAGTATGTGAAGACATCATAGCTGGCTGCACAGGCCTTGCAGGCTGCGGCGGCAGACTGTGCCGCAATATGCGCCATTCCCTGTCTA
Organism: Acutalibacteraceae bacterium; assembly: GCA_045536645.1. GTDB lineage: Bacteria > Bacillota > Clostridia > Oscillospirales > Acutalibacteraceae > JAISGQ01. Next base: position 1,852 of record JAZSNZ010000180.1, on the reverse strand, counting down.
AAATGGATTTTCTCCGTTATCCCACTGATGAAATGGGAGAGGCAAACGAAAATGCCTCTCCTCTCATCGGCAAGCTCTGCGGTTTTATAACAAAGCTTCGCTCCCCCTCTGACCCTTCCTATGCAATTCCCGGAATCATGGGCGAAGCCTCCAATGTGCGATTGACCGTTGTTTCGTCGAGCGTAGCACTGAAGGTCGGTGACATTGTAAGAACAGAAGAAAAAAACTATCTGGTGCAGTCTCAGCTGAGCGAGCTGCCGGTCAGATTTTCTCTTCTGGAAAGGGCGGAGCAGTATGGAGTTTAAGTTCGGAGATCTTGAGACAACCCTTCGCCTGCTTCAGATAAAAGGCAAGGCGGACGAGGCCATAGACGGAGCCTTTGAAAGCGCTGCGCCGAGGCTTGAAAGAGAAGCAAAACTCAATGCACCATGGCGTGACCGCACAGGTAATGCACGACGCACCCTCCATTGCGGCTGTGACTGCAAACCTCTTGCAAAGAAGCATCTGGCAGTAGTGGGCAAGATGCACTATTCGCCAAGACTTGAGCTTGACTACGGCGGACGGTACAGCATACTGTTTCCCACTGTGCTCAGAAACGCACGTGACGTTCTGCACAGTGTTGTAGAGGCTGTGGAGGGAGTGAGAGTATGAGGCATCTTCATCTGTGCATGGAAACACTTAAAAATGGCGGCGTTTCAGTGTATTCCCCGTCATATCACGAGGGAGTCTGCACCGCTCCATACTGCGTGGTGCAGTATCTCGGCTCCTTCCCTCAGAGCTCACAGGGCACAGGGTACGACCTTTTAAGGGTGCATCTTTATGCTCCCATAGGGCGATTTTCCCTTATGGAAGAAATAAAGAAAAAGGCAGAAAAGGCAATGGAGCCTCTTGTAAAAAGCGGTGCGATCAGACCCTGTGAGGGGGTCGGAGCCTGCACGGTAAATGACACCTACAAGGCTCATGCCTGCTATCTCGACTATCGTGTTCAGTTCGGACTGAACGGATAAAAATATAAGCCGTGCTCTGCACGCAGCATAACGTCAGGCTTTTCATCACAGGTTAAGGCGGCGCAGAGCACGGCAGGAAAACAACCACAGAAAGGAATCTGATATGGGAAATATCAAAGCAAGTCCCATTGCAAATATAAGCGGTGCGGAGATTATCACCATGGAAGAAACGCCCCGTTTCTTCAGAATCTCAGGTGCAAGGAGCGTAACTCCCGAGCCTGTTCTTTCCGAGGGCAAGGAGGAGGAACTGCGTACACGCAACACCATCCTTGCACAGAATATTCTTGAGGATATCCTCAAGGGATACAACATAAAGCTCAGGGACGTGGCATTCAGTCCCGAACTGATGGCTTTTGCTCAGGGCGGCAGTGTAAACTACGATTCCGACGGCAATTTTGAAAGCTACAATGCTCCCATTGCAGGACAGGCGGCAGAACACACACGCTTTATCCTCAGAGTCTATTCCGAGGAAAAGGACTACGACGGTGCTACAAAGTGCTACTACCGCTTTGCTTTCCCCGGGTGCTTTGGCTCAACGGCAAATTTCAGCTTCGAGGACGGCGAGTTTGTAAGCCCCGAGTACACCATCAAATCAAGAGCAGAGGGCGGCAGAACTCAGCTGCTTATCGACTGCATGGACTCTATGCCCATATATATAACCAAGGCTTCTGAAGTGACAGGCGACGCCGCAGTCGGTCAGGAATTTATTGCCGCTTCTGCCATTACCGTTCAGGGTATTGCTCTGAAAGCGGGTGAGGGCATCGTAAAAACCTCCGGCGGCTATGAGAAGGTATCTGCCATATGATGTGTGATACTGTTTTTGATGTTTCTCTCCCGTCCTTTTC
>JAZSNZ010000118.1:0-3817 GCA_045536645.1 Acutalibacteraceae bacterium | reverse complement strand
GATAGTCCTGATACGCGAGTATCTGAAACTATCGACCTTTTTGTTGCAGCAGTTAATGATATGTGTTATTATCAGTCCGGTAAATCTGCAAAGAAGCAAAACCGTGATTACAAGGAGCAGCGCCATGAAGAAAAATTATATATACGCAATAATAACGGTGCTTATATGGTCGACAATGGCCGCAGTGGTCAAGAAGATATTGTTTGACATTCCAAATCTGCAGGCGCTGTCTGTCAGCAGTATATTCGCTTTTTTGTTTTTGCTGGTTCTCAATCTTAAAAACGGAGTTATCAGAGAAATAAAAAATTATACAATCAAAGACTATTTGATTATGAGCGGATTGGGATTTATTGGCCTGTTCCTGTATTCTGCACTGTATTATTATGGGCTCGCACAGTTAACTTCACAGGAAGCATGCATATTAAATTATCTGTGGCCCGTTATGCTGGTTATCTTCTCATGCATAATTCTGAAAGAGAAATTTACGTTCACAAAAGGAATAGCAATGCTTTGTTCTTTCTGCGGAATTATCATTCTTTCTGTGGGGGGCGAAGGATTTTCAGCAGGAAATACTGCGCTGGGAATTGTAAGCTGTATTGTTGCGGCGGCTTGCTATGGACTGTTTTCGGTATTGAATAAAAAAGCAGATTACAATCAGAACATTTCCATGATGGTCATATGGCTTGTTGTTGCGATCTGTGCAATGGTATCAGGTCTGATGACAGAAACATGGGTGCCGATAAAGGAAAATCAGTGGTTTGGAATATTATGGCTTGGAATTGTTGTTGATGCGGTGGCATATCTGCTTTGGGCATTAGCGCTGAAAGGTGTTGAAAATACTGCAAAAATAGCAAATCTTGCATATCTGACCCCGTTTTTATCATTGATTGTATCGGCAATCTTTCTGAAGGAAAAGATACAGTTAAGGGCGTTTATTGCATTGGTTTTTATTATAGGCGGTATTTTGATTCAGAGTCTCTGTAAGCGAGGAAAAATAAAAAGGCAGACAAATTCCAAATAACGCACGCCCCGAGGCATCTCTTGTCTCGGGGCGTATAAATTTATCTGTCAGCTCCAGCTAAGCGTTATCGAATTGGTGACGCACAGTTTGCCGTCACCCTGACAGTGAATATCGAAATACTCATTGTCCCTGTCGTATACAGAGCGGTCAGTTTTCCTGTCACAAAATCCCACTGACTGCGAAATAGTCAGATGTTAACGAAAGAAGGGAGAGCAATGGCGAGCAGTCTTAATGACGAAAAAATACTGCGATTGATGAAGCGAAATTATTATGATATAATGAGGATATAGAACTGTTCTTAAAACAAACGGAACGGAGGACAGAAAATGGGAGAGCTGATTATCCTGCCTGAGTATGCAAAGCTGGGAGAGGAAATAAAGAAGCTCAGAGCCGAGCTGACGGCACTGTTCATGGAACGTGACGAGCTGGTTCTGGTAACAGGCAAAAACATTGAGATGATGTATATGCTCAAATTGGGAGCGCTGGAATATAAGGCCTTTGAGGCACAGTGTGCATTCATGAGGGCGAAACGAAAACTGGAAATGCTTCAGGCGAAGGTAAACCGACAGGAGCTTATTGATATAAAGGCTGTGGAGGTTGCACTGGACGAGGAATTTGCTCAGTTCAAAAGACTGCTTGAGGAGCAGATAAATAAGATGGACAGGGCGATTGAACGCAAAAAGGGAGATGTCCTGTCAGAGGAAGAGACTCAGGAGTTTAAAAAGCTGTACCGCAGTATAGTAAGGTCGCTTCACCCTGACATCGACCCTGATTCCACCCCTGCAAGACGGGAGTTGTTCATGCGAGCGGTCGATGCATATGAAAACGGCGATCTTGAGACCCTGCGGACGATAGGCGAGATGGTATCAGACCCTAATGCTCAGATAAAGGGCGGAGATACCATGGAAGAGCTTTACAAGGAACGTCAAAGACTTGCAAAGCTGGTTGAGGGAGTAAAGCAGGATATAAGTAAGATAACCTCCGAATATCCTTTTACAGTCAGAGAGCTTGTAGAAGACGAGGAAAAGGCAGAGCATCGCCGCAGAGAGCTGGAAGAGATGATAAGACAATACGAAGCGGCGACGAGGGAGTACAACGCCCGAACAGAAAGATTGCTGAGGTGACGGAAATGGGAGAACTTAAAAAAGCGGACAGCGGCAGTATAGTAGGCGTTCTCAACGGAGCAGGCGGTGCGGTGATGCCGATCCCCTTTGAAAGGGATATCTATCTTTTTGACACTTACATAGCAGGGACAACGCATATCGACGGCATTGAGGAGCTTGAGCCGCATCTGAATATCGATGACAGGCTTGAGTTTTTCCGTGAGCCTGACAACAGATACGACTCAAAGGCGATAGTCATAAGGAATATGGACGGCATAAAGCTGGGGTACGTTCCTGAACGGGACAATATTATTTTCGCAAGGCTCATGGACGCAGGAAAGCTTCTGTTCGGAAGGATTACCGAAAAAGAAATAAAGGGCAAGTGGGTAAAGATAAGCATAAAAATATTTCTGCATGAATAAATACAAAAGCTCCCTCTGATGAGGGAGCTTTTTGCTCATAATATGTAAATCACAGTGCCTAATGCCTTTCGTCCTCGTCGCAGAAGCGCTGGCAGAAGCGGCCTGCAAAGGCAGGCTCCATGCCTCCTGCGTAGAGGTGGGAGGTGTCGCCGTAACTGCCGACACGGAAAGCTACATAGCCCTTTTCACGTTCCTCGGTGTAGATGGTGGTAACGGAAGAGGGCGGTGCCATAAAGCCGTGCCACAGCAGAACGGGGGATATGCCGAGAAGATAAGAGAGAATCGCACAGCCCGAGCCGAAATGGCAAACAAGGGCGATAGTGTCCCTTGTGCCGTCACCATCGGAGGTAAAATGTCTGCCCTCGCGGCGGTAGCCGTATTTTGCCAGCAGCTCGTCAACACCCTTTTTCAGCATTTCGTAACGCTCTGAGGGAGTAATTCCCTCGGGGGTTGACTTCATGATATCGCTGTCGAGCCAGGAATCAACGGAGAAGAAAGAATCTTCCTCAGTCCACACTCTCGGCGGCAGATCCCATGGAATACCCCTTGTTCTGTCCTCATCGGAAAGGCGCACCTGAGTGTTGAATTCCTCCGACCAGGGAAGGGTTTCGGCAGTCCTATGAAGCTTTTCGAGAGTGGGCGAGAGAGTATCCCTTGCCCTGCCCATGGGGGAGCAGTAAAAATCTTTTATATCCTCTTTGATAAGACGCTCTGAGAGAAGCTCAGCCTCCCTCCAGCCTCGCTCAGTCAGAGAATCTATGGAATAATCGGGGTCACCGTGACGGATAAGCAGAATTCTCATTTACTCAAGATCCTCTTTTCTGCCGTCCTCAAGAAGCTCGATGAAGGTGCCGAGGGTGGGGATAGCGTTCATATAGGCGTAGCGGCCTGAAGCGTCACCGTACTCGCCAAACTGCTCAAGGCTCATGCCGTTTGTCATGCAGGTCATCAGCTTGTCGCCAAGACCCTTTACGAGAAATGCAACATGATGAATACCGTCGCCGTGCTGATCGAGAAAATCACGCCAGACTGAAGGCGCGGCACTTGGCTGGATAAGCTCTATCTGCAGACCGTTGGGCAGGTCGAAGAACGCCAGCAGACAGGCGGCATCGGGAGCAGGAGCGCCCTTGTAATGTACCTGAGTGGTTTCAAATTCTCCGCCTGTGAATGTGGGCGGTACTTCCATACCCAGAAGCTTTGCCCATTCCTTCTTTTTTGCCTCAATGTCAGCAACGATTATGCCGACCTGACAAACATCATTTGTTCCAAGC